>NZ_JBGCTX010000032.1:0-27368 GCF_041102755.1 Francisella sp. 19X1-34 | reverse complement strand
ACTGCCTTTCAACTTTTAAATAACAACGGTTTAGCTATTTTCAATCTAATTTATATTTTTTGTGCACAGAACCTAATAAATTTAAAACTTTTATATTTAATATCTATATTAAACTTAGATCTAAAATATCATTACTGATTAAAAAAATTTTGTTTTTTATAGTATCTAACAATTGCTGAGATAGTTTTATAAACTCCTCTTGTGTGTATTTTAGTTTGGTATATATTTCAGCTGAATTTTTAATTCCCTTTTCTTCGATTAATTTTTTCATATTTGGATAAGTCATATAACGATTCCATGCCTCTTGATTACGATCACAATATATTTCATTGATATCATCATCTGTATAATTATGATAAGTATCATAGTGAACAATTCCACTTGTCGCTAAACGTGACACTTTTTTTGGATTTTCATTAGGATAACCAAGAGTAAAAGATGTTATAGGGACTACGTTTTCAGGTAAGTTTAAAATCTCAATTATTTTTTGAGAACTCCAAAGTGTTGTTCCCATATAACAAACTCCTAACCCTTCACTTTCAGCCGCAATAACTATATTTTGAGCTACTATAGATGCATTTACTGTCCCATCTATAAAACTAATTAAATTATCAAAATTTTGAGGAGCTTTTTCTAAATCTAACCAATGCCTCATTCTATTAAAATCAACACAAAATGTAACAACAGCAGGTGCTTGTTTAACCATTTCTTGATTATAGTGGGCTTCATATAACTTATTTTTAATAGCTGTTTTACTGGTGACTATAATAGAAACAATTTGCATATTTCCACTTGATGATGCTCTCATACCTGCTTCTAAAATTCTATTTAATATTTTTTCTGGAATAGGGTCTTTTTTATACTCTCTAATTGAACGATGATTAGTTAGTATTTGATACGTATCCATCTTTTACTTTTATAGTAATTTCAGTAATAATGTTGATGCTAGCATATATAACTTATAAAAATCGATATTTTTATCAGCAATACTTATAAAGGATTTTATATAATCTAAACTTTCCATAGAATAGCTTTATTTTAGATATATAGATATCATAAATCTATTTAAATACCTATATATTAGGGATATATATTACCAACAAAAATAGAAATAAAGCTTAAAATAACTATAGATTTTAATAGTTTCTGATTACTTCAAAAACTTCATCTAATTTCTTTTGATCTTTTTGACCAGGTTGAGATTCAACTCCAGAATTAATATCATAAGCTGAACACTTTAATTCTATAGCTTTAGCTATATTTTTAGAGTTTAAACCACCTGCTAATATTATATTATTTTTATTATCTATAAGATCCCAGTCAAATGTTTTACCTGTACCACCAGACTGTCCGTTTATTTGAGCATCTAATAGATGGTAATCAACATTATTTAAAAAATTAGGAATAGTTTTATCTACACCATAAGCTTTCCATATTTGACAGTTCCTATGTAACTTAGCTTTCAAAGCATCTACATATTCTTGATCCTCACTTCCATGTAGCTGAACGGCATTTAGTTTTAGACTATAAGAAGCATTTACAACATCATCTATGCTAGAGTTAGCAAAAACACCTACATAATTTAATTTAACTTTTTTTGTTATAGATTTTGCCATGTCAAAATCTATATAGCGAGGTGATTTTTTGACAAATATAAAACCTCCATAGACAGCACCTGCTTTATAGGCTTTTTGAGCATTTTCTATTGAAGTAAGTCCACATACTTTATTAAAACCATATATTATTTTTCTAACTGCAAGTTCTAAATTACGCTCTCCCATAATAGAGCTTCCTATAAGAAACCCATTTACAAATTTTCTAAGATCTCTTACTTCTTGGTTTTTATAAATCCCTGATTCAGATATAACAATAGTTCCTTTTGGCACTTTAGGAGCTAAAACACGTGTAGTATTTAGATCTACAGATAAATCCCTAAGGTTACGATTATTTATACCTATCACTTTTGCTTTGAGGTTTATAGCTCTTTGAAGCTCTTCTTCATTACTAGCTTCTGTAAGTATGCCCATACCAAGACGATTAGCAACCTTAGCTAATTTTTTATATTGATTATCATCTAAAACAGAAAGCATAAGTAAGATAGCATCTGCTTTGTAATGTCTTGCTAAATATATTTGATATTCATCAATAATAAAGTCTTTACAAAGAATAGGTTGTGAAACTTGATTTCTTATAATTTCAAGGTTTGCAAAACTACCCATAAAAAACTCTTCATCAGTTAGTACTGATATAGCATTTGCATAGTTTTTATATACTGAAGCTATTTCATTTAGATCAAATTTTTTACGAATAAGTCCTTTAGAAGGAGAGCCTTTTTTACACTCTAGAATAAACACTGCTTTTTGTGAAGTTAAAGCTTCATAAAAGTTTCTATCTGTTTTAGTAACTTCATCTTTAAAAACATCTAAAGGGAAGAGTCTTTTTTTAGCAAAAAGCCATTTTCTTTTTGCTTCAACAATTTTTGCTAATATAGTTTCCATATTATTAATCTTTTCATCTTTTTTAAGTAATATTTTAAACGAAAATATATAAAAGTTTAATTTTTATATTTATAAACTTTACTTATATTTTACTAGATATACTCTACATTTATTTCAACAAAATCTTCGATAGGATTATATCTATCAAAGTCTGCTTTATAAGCTCTTTTTTTAGAATTATCAGCCCATATTTCTTGCCATTTATCTATAGCAGTATCTGGAAGATCTCCTTCCACTCTAAAAATATCATGATTTAACTCAATATTAGTTGAATTTAAGCCTGTTGGTACATCAAATTTATCATCTACCTCATAACCTATTAACAAAGTATATGGCGCTGTGTGATCGCCTTCATATGCATAATAAACAGATATTATATCTTGTGATAGATTTTGACCATTAAGGTATTCCAAAACTTCGCTATTAAAAAATAGCTCCCATGCTTGTTCAAGCAAATCATCTCTATCATTTGAAACTTTTGTTGCTACACCTACTACTTTCATATTTTCCTACAATTTTCTATATTTTTTTAAACCAACCAACCTTTAGACTCCGCTATATTAATTTGTTGCTCTACATAATCCCAAAGCTTAGGAGCTATTGTTTTTAATTCTTTATTTATATTTAACACTTTCTCTTTATATGTTGGACCATTTACAACCCATCCACCTCCATTACTAGCCATATTTCTATATACAGGGATAGATTTATCAATAGCTTTAGCATACTTAGCATCTGCTGATGAGCTTTTTTCAAATTCTAGCCAAAGTTTTTTTAATTCTTTGGCATCATACTCTGGCATTAATGAAAATATTTTATCTAAGGCTAATAACTCTTTCTTATGCTGCAATTCCAATATTGCTTCATCATCAAATGCATAAGTATCTCCTGCATATATTTCAACTATATCATGTATCAATAACATAGTTAAAACTCGCTCCATATTTATATATTCTTCTGCAAAATCTTTAAAAGTTATAGCCATCAGAGCAGCATGCCAACTGTGTTCTGCTGTGTTTTCTCTACGATTATTATCTGAGTTAACCAAACATCTACGGTATATACTTTTTAGTTTATCGACTTCAACTATAAACCTTACTCGTTGCTCTAAGTCAGTCATATCATTTAATCTATCTAGTCAAACATTCTGCATAATTAGATGGTATATTAAAAGGTACTACATTACTATATTTCCAATCTATATTTTTCCAGACTTTATTTACAGTTTGGTCACGTTTACAACCTGTACGATAATAGCAATATCTTTTAGGATTTTTATGATGATAGTTCTGATGATAACTTTCAGCTTCATAAAATTTTGTCGATGGCAAAATTTGTGTATATACTTTTTTATTATTTTTATTAAATATCTGTTTTAACTCTTTTGTAACAGCTTCTGCAGTATGTTTTTGACTATCATTCATGTAGTAAATTGCAGATTGATATTGCTTACCTTTATCACAAAATTGTCCTTTTGAATCAGCAGGGTTTATTCTACGATAAAAATATTCCACAAGATCCTTATAGCTAATTTTCTTAGGATTATATATAACCTCTACTGATTCTTTATAATTCGTAGTTCCTGAAGATACTTTTGTATATGTAGGATCTTTTTGAGAACCTCCATCATATCCAGAAACCACCTTTATAATACCATTATGGCTTAAATTAGTATTATTTTGCATATATTCAAAATCTGATTCTAAACACCAAAAACAACCTCCAGCAAAAACAGCTTTATCATATGAGATATTACTATTAGCTGAGAAACCTAAACTAAAAGATAATACAGACAAACTATAAATTATTTTTTTCATTACTTTTTTCCAAAACTTACAACATCTTCTAATGTTTTAAAACATTTACCAGATTTAATCAACTCTAAAATATATTGTGTATTTTGTTTAAGATCATTTTTATCATAAAGTTTCATTAGTATAGCTACATTAACAGCAACTGCGGCATTATGAGCATCTTTGCCTTTACCTAAAAGTATTTGTTTTATTATTTTTTTATTATATTCAGGTAAGCCTCCTTCTATATCTTTTATACTAAAAGTATCTATACCAAAATCTTGTGGTGAAACTACATATTTTTTAATTTGATTATTTTCAACTTCTACAATATAAGTATCTCCATGTATTGCAACCTCATCTAAACCACTACCATAAACAACTATTGCTCTTTGTATTCCTAAATTAATTAAAGTTTTTGCCATTGGCAAAATTAAATCTTTAGTATATACACCTATAACAATCTTATTTGGTCTTGCAGGATTTATCAAAGGTCCAAGGATATTAAAAATAGTTCTAGTTTTTAAAATAGTTCTAGCTTGTTTAACATACTTAAATCCAGGATTATAAAAAGGAGCAAATAAAAATCCTAAGTTATTTTTATCTATACATTGCTTTGTCTTTTCTGGAGATAATTCTATATTTACACCAAAAGATTCTAAAAGATCAAAAGACCCTGACTTACTTGATGCACTTCTATTACCATGTTTAGCAACTTTATATCCTGCTGTAGCTGCTACTATAGCTGCTGTAGTAGAGATATTTATAGTATTATATCCATCTCCTCCTGTACCTACTATATCTACTATTTCTCCTTGATTTTTTGGAAAACCTTTTGAGTTGTCAATTAAAGCTTCTGCTGCTGCTGCTATTTCTAAAGAAGTTTCTTTCTTTAATTTAAGAGCTGTTAATATACTAGTCTGTAAAGGTAGTTCAATTTCACCTTTAATAAAAAAATCAAACAATTTATAACTATCTTGATAACTTAAATCTTCTAGATTATATAATTTATCGGCTATTTTTCTTAGCTTACTCATTGTTGTACCCATTCAATTACATTAGCTAAAAGCTTAGAACCATGTATTGTCATTATAGATTCAGGATGAAACTGTAAACCACAGATTTTATTTTTATCATCTACTACAGCCATAACTAAATCATTAACCTCTGCTATAGCTTCTAATCCTGTTGGTACTTTTATTGCCACTAATGAGTGGTATCTTGCAACAGTTAACGGAGAACTTAAACCATTAAATATAGTATGATTATTATGTTTTACTCTAGCTATCTTACCATGTACTATTTCATTAGCATGAGATACTATACCTCCATAAGCTTCGATTATAGCTTGATGGCCTAGACAAATACCTATAATAGGAACTTTACCTTTTATTAAAGAAATTAAATTAACGATACATCCTGCATTAGTAGGATTACCTGGACCTGGAGATATAACAACTATAGGATTTTCTACAGAGTTTATTTTATCAAGCAATACATCTATATATAAATTATTTCTATATACATCAACATTGTTTCCCAAAACTTTAAACTCATCAACTAAATTATAAGAAAAAGAATCAAAATTATCTATAAATATAATATTTGCCATTACTATACTCCATGTACATTTTTAATAGCTGATATCACAGCTTGTGCTTTAGTTCTAGTTTCATCAGCTTCTGCTATTGGTACAGAATCTAAAACCACACCTCCTCCAGCCTGAATTTCTGCAATAAAATCCTCTACATAAGCAGAGCGTATAACTATACAAGTATCTAAATCACCATAACCATTTAAATATCCTACAGCTCCTCCATAACTTCCTCTTGTCTGTTTTTCAACTTCAGAAATCAATTGCATAGCTTTTATTTTTGGAGCGCCTGTCAGTGTACCCATATTCATTGATGTTTGATAAGCATGAAGAGCATCTAAATCATCAGCAAGCTGCCCAACTACTCTTGATACTAAATGCATTACATGACTATATCTATCAACCTTTAAAAGATCTGCTAAATATCTAGTTCCTGTTTTTGATATTCTTGCAACATCATTTCTAGCTAGATCAACCAACATCATATGTTCAGCATTTTCTTTTATATCTAATCTAAGTTCTAATTCTATTCTACTATCTAAATCTGGATTAATACTTCCATCAGGATTTTTACCACGTCTACGCGTACCTGCTATAGGATAAATCTCAACTTGATTAGTATCTTTTTGATATTTTAAAGCACTTTCTGGCGATGCTCCAAAAAGCATAAAATCTTCATCTTGCATATAAAACATATAAGGACTTGGATTTGTACGTTTAAGTTCTTTATAAACTTCTAAAGAATTTTGACATGGCAAAAAGAAGCTTCTAGATGGTACAACTTGAAAAATATCACCATCTATAATATGAGATTTTAAGCGATCTACAATACTACAGAAATCTTTATCATTTATTGATTCTTTTACTTCTAAAGTATTAAATTTCTCAATTTTTACATCTATATCATTATTTATATTATCTTTAATAAATTTGATATTAGTATCTATTTCGTTAGTATTATTCTCATTAAAATTGTTAGTCTGTATAAAGGTTTCTTTTTGTTGATGATCACTAACCATAATTGTATCAGCTAAATAAAAGACAAAATCTGGACATTTATTTTTACGTTTTACATGACCTATTTCTTCAAAATTTCCAACTACATCATATGCAAAAAGTCCTGCTAGAAATATACTAAATTCATTAGATACTATAAAACTTTCTTTTATTAATCTCAAACAATCAAAGACAGATTCTTTTTTAAGATTTTCATGTTCAGTAAGATTACTATCTTTTTTAGTGTCAAAAGTTAAAATTAGTTCATTACCATTATGACTGACCTGTATAGTATTTTTTATTCTAGGTTTTATAGTCTCTAAAGCTGCCTCACCATTTTTATTCAAAGCTTTTATAAAAACCTTATTTCCTATACATGAAACTCTTAAAGCACTGTTTAATACTAAAATACTTTTAAGTTTATCTTTTGTATCTATCTCTGCTGACTCTAATAAGATAGTATTTTTTTTATCTGTACATAAATTAGCGAAACATCTATTTAGATCCTCTTGATAATCAATTTTATCAATATTTGATACTAAAAAGCCTCTTTTTTTTTCCTGTTTAGATATTTTTGTATCTGACATTGCTTATCCCACTAGTTTTTTGATTTTATTTTCCAAATATTTCTTTTATTTTTATAGAGCATTCTTTTAAAGCATTAGAACATCTTGTTACAGTACAAATACTTATTCTTAAATTTTTAGATATTTCTCTTTGAGATTTATCTTTTTTTATAAGTTCTTTTGTTAGTAATACCCTTTTGTTCAACTGCTCTTTTTCTTCTTTGGTTAATAAAAAATCACATATAGTTTCTATATCTTTAGTTTTTTTATTTTGAGCAAGAATTTCCATTAACTGCTTCCAGCCACTATCTGACGATGTCATAAAAATTAAAGTTCAATATTTTGTAATTATGTAATGGTACATAGATACAAATAAAATATCAAGAAGATTAACTCTTAAGTATAAATAATAAAGATTTTTTGTTTATTTAAGCTTCACTACGAGTAATTTAAATAGTTATGCATACCAAAGTATAAAATATTTTAAAAACTCTATATAAAGGCTCTATGATCAAATAATTTGTTGGTTTAATAAAAATATTTAGTAATGTAAGAAATATAATAAATTAAGGTCTAAATCGAATCAGAAGTAAAAAGGGGAAAACTGAGTTTTAAGAAATAGACCTTAATGAGAATATGGCGGAATGGACGGGACTCGAACCCGCGACCCCCTGCGTGACAGGCAGGTATTCTAACCAAACTGAACTACCACTCCGTATTTATGGTGCCGACTGCCGGAATCGAACTGGCGACCTACTGATTACAAGTCAGTTGCTCTACCTATTGAGCTAAGTCGGCGACTATGAGTTAGTATTATATATCCTTTTATTGTACTGTCAACAACAATTATGCATTTTTTTCTAATTTAGTGGAATTATGTCATATTGGTTATAGATATGGTTATTTTCAGCTTTTAGATGGATATTTTTTTGTATATCTAACTCTAATTCTGCTAGCCATATTGACTCTTCTTTTTCAATATAATCAATTATTTTTTTAGAAGATATTAATAAAAAATTATTATAATTATGATAATTTCTAGCTTCTGATTTTATTTCTCTAAAAATATCATAACAAACTGTTTGAAGAGTTTTTACACTTCCTTTGCCATTACAATGCTCACATGGTTGACATAAAGTCCTTGCTAAGCTCTCATGAACCCTTTTACGCGTCATTTCAACCAATCCTAGCTCAGATATATCACTTACACTAGTCTTAGCCTTATCAAACTCTAATTCTTTCTTTAAAGCCTCTAAAACTTGATTTTTATTTGATTGGTCCATCATATCAATGAAATCAACTATTATTATTCCACCTAGATTTCTTAGTCTAAGTTGTCTTGCTAACTCCTTAGTAGCTTCTAAGTTAGTTTTAAATATAGTTTCTTCTAAGTTTTTAGTGCCTATAAAACCACCTGTATTTACATCGATAGTTATCATTGCTTCTGTCTGTTCTATAATTAAATAACCTCCAGATTTTAGAGCAACTTTTTTATCTAATGCCTTATTTATCTCATTATCAATATCAAATTCTTCAAAAATATTATATTTTTGATAAAGTTCAATTTTATCTCTTAAACCTGGAACATACTTATCTGCAAATTGGCAAATTTCTTTATATGAATCAATATTATCTACAAGAATTTTATTAGGATTATCATTAGCAAAAATATTAATAGTTTTTATTATTAGACTAAAATCCTCATATACAACGCCTGGTTTTATGATAGTACTAGAAATATCTAATATATCCTGCCATAAAGTGTCTAAAAATTTTATATCACTTTCTAACTCTTCAAAGCTTGCTCCTTCAGCAGCTGTTCGTAAAATATAGCCGCGTGGATTTTCACTTTGAGTAATCTTTTGTATTGAATCTAATAATCTTTGTTTTTCTTCTTCTTTGTTTATTTTTAGGGATATTCCTATATGATCTAAATCAGGTAGAAAAACTAAAAATCTTGAAGATACTGATAAATGAGATGTTAATTTAACTCCTTTATTACCAATACTTTCTTTGACTACTTGGACTAAAACTTCTTGGCCTTCTCGTAACCATTTATTTATATCCTCAGTGTTTAATTTTTTTAATTTAAAGTTTTCATCTGTTTCATTATCTTCTCTTTCTAAAGGAATTACTTCTGATAAATGTAAAAATCCAGCTTTTTCCAAACCTATATCTACAAAAGCTGCTTGCATTCCTGGTAAGACTCTTATTATTTTACCTTTATAAATATTACCAACTATTCTTTTTTGATTATCTCTTTCTATTAGTATTTCTTTTAGAATATTGTTTTCTTTAACTGCTATTCTTTGTTCATACTTATTTATATTTAGAAAAATTTCTGTATTTAAAGACATTTAGAAAAGATTTTAATTTTTATTAACATTTATTATAAACAAAAAAATTTTATTTTTTATTTTTCATTGTTTTTTCTATTCTATATTTATATAAAGTATATTCTTTCTTTTTTATATTATTATTTATTATGTAGACAAAAAGATGTTGATAACTTTTTAAGAAGTAAGTATTTAAAGGGTTTTTTGAGGATGATAAAGGAGGTATAAGAGTGTCTAAAAAGGATGAAAAATATATGAATAAAAATGTGGATAAAATATAATCAGAATTATCAACAAAAATATTAACATATTTGTGAATAAGTTAATAAACAAGAGATTAAACAAAAAATAAACAAATTAATTAACAGAATTATCCACAAGCTGATTTTTTTATGATTGCTTATTTAGCTCTCTTACAATACAATCTTATTCATTAAATTATTATTAAATTAAAGAAACACCTATCCCTTTATTTATAAGGCGTTTGGATATATTTTTGTTATGACTACATGGAATAAATGCTTAAAAAAAATAAAAAAGAGTCTTTCTACGTTTGAATATAAAACGTGGATAAAGCCTATCTATGTAGAACAAAATAGTAACTTATTCACAATTTATTGTAATAATGAATATTTCAAAAAACATATAAAATCTAAGTATGGCAGTCTTATTTTATCAACAATTCAAGAGTTTCATGGTACTGATTTAATAATAGAATATTCTAACAAAAAGTTTTCTGGTGAAAAAAAATTAGAAGCTGTTTCAGCAGGACCACAAGCTCATTTTTTTAATAAAACTAATATTGAAATCAAAGATGATGATCTAGATGATCATGTAGATGTAAAAGAGCCTAAAAAAACTCAAAAAAAGGCCTCTAAATCTTCATCACAAGAGTTATTTGGCTTCGATGAAGCTATGCTTATCACAGCAAAAGACGATGAACAATATTCTTTTGGTTTACCATTAAAAGAAAAGTATGTTTTTGATAGCTTTGTTGTGGGAGATGCTAACAAAATAGCTAGAGCGGCTGCAATGCAAGTCTCTATTAACCCTGGCAAATTACACAATCCTCTATTTATCTATGGAGGTAGTGGTCTGGGTAAAACTCACTTAATGCAAGCTATAGGTAATCATGCTAGAGATGTTAATCCAAATGCTAGAATTATATATACAAACTCAGAGCAGTTTATTAAAGATTATGTAAACTCTATTCGTTTGCAAGATCAAGATGAATTTCAAAGGGTATATAGATCAGCAGATATACTTTTGATAGATGATATCCAATTTATAGCAGGTAAAGAGGGTACAGCTCAGGAGTTTTTCCATACTTTTAATGCATTATATGAAAGTGGTAAGCAAATAATTTTAACTAGTGATAAATATCCTAATGAGATAGAAGGACTAGAAGAAAGGTTAGTTTCACGTTTTGGTTATGGTTTGACAGTTTCTGTAGATATGCCAGATTTAGAGACTAGAATAGCTATTTTACTTAAAAAAGCTCATGATTTAGGGCAAAAACTACCTAATGAAACAGCTGCATTTATAGCAGAGAATGTCAGAACAAATGTCAGAGAACTTGAAGGAGCTTTAAATAGAGTTTTAACAACCTCTAAATTTAATCATAAAGATCCAACTATAGAAGTTGCTCAATCTTGTTTAAGAGATGTTATAAAAATCCAAGAAAAAAAGGTAAAAATAGATAATATCCAAAAAGTTGTGGCTGATTTTTATAGAATCAGAGTTAAAGATTTAACTTCTAATCAAAGAAGTAGAAATATAGCTAGACCAAGACAAATAGCAATGAGTCTAGCAAGAGAGCTTACATCACATAGTTTACCTGAAATTGGTAATGCTTTTGGTGGTAGAGATCATACTACTGTGATGCATGCTGTTAAAGCAATAACAAAATTAAGACAAAGCAATACATCTATATCTGATGATTATGAGTTGCTTTTAGATAAAATTTCTCGTTAAATATATATATGGTTCATAGGGGTTTTTAAAAAATGAATTTTGTACTAAATAGAGATGACTTACTAAAGCCTTTGCAGTCTATGCTATCTGTGGCTAATAGCAAAAGTACAATGCCTTTATTATCTTGTATCTTATTTGATATAAGTGATAATAATTTGAAAATTACAGCTTCAGATTTAGATACAGAGATATCTTGTAATATAACTGTTAATTGTAATGAAACCGTTAAATTAGCATTAAACGCTGACAAAATTTACAATATAGTTAGAAGTCTTAATGATAATTCTATGATTGATTTTAGAATTATAGAGAATAAAGTAACTATTATTTCTAATAACAGTACTTTTAATCTTATTTCATTAAATGCTGATAACTATCCACTTATTGATAATAATATAAGTGAACAGGCAAGCTTTGATATATCTCAACAAGACTTTCATCATATTATTTCAAAAGTAGATTTTTCTATGGCAAATGATGATACTAGATACTTTCTTAATGGTATGTTTTGGGAGATAAACTCAAATCTTTTAAGAGCTGTATCTACAGATGGACATAGAATGTCAATTACAGAAGCTATAATAGATAGTAAAGTTCTTGATAGTGCTAGCCAGTCAATTATTCCAAGAAAGGCTATATTAGAACTTAAAAAAATTGTTGGTAAATCTGAAGAAACTATCAAAATTTATTTAGGTAAAAACTACCTTAAAGCAGAATTTGGTAGTTATGCTTTTATTTCAAAACTTATTGATGGTCGTTATCCAGATTATCAAAAAGTAATTCCTAAAAATAATACAAAGCTTTTGGCAGTTGATAAACAAGTTTTGAAGAACTCATTATTAAGAACATCAATTCTTGCAAATGATAAATACAAAGGTGTCCGTTTAAATATATCTCAAGGCCAAGTACTTTTATCAGCGAACAATCCTGATAATGAAAAAGCTGAAGATAAAGTAGAAGTTCAGTATAGTGATAATGCAATGGAAATTTGTTTTAACTATAAGTATTTATTAGACATAATAAATGTAATTAATGAAGAAACAATGACAATTTATCTTGATAATCCTAATATGAGTGCTTTGGTGAAGGATGAAAAAGATAATAGTTTATTTATCATTATGCCAATGAAAATTTAGGTAATATTTATCTAAATGAATCTATAAAATAACTCAAAAACAATTACTTTCTATCTGATTTTTGCTAATTATTTAATAATGGATGTATATTTAATCTAATATATAATAAAAAGTTTATTGAGATAAATTATTAGGAATAAATAAGACAGCAATAAAAAAAGGTATGCATAGAAACATTATATAAAAAGCAGGAATCAAAAAGTTTCCAGTAGCTGTAATTAATAATGTTATAATAAATGCTGCTGTTCCGCCAAATATAGAAACACTTATATTAAAACTTAGGCCAAAACCAGTATTTCTATTTCTAACAGGAAATAGTCCCGCTGTATTTGCAAATATTGGCCCAATCACAGCCCCACTTATTATAGCTAAAGCAAAAATAGCAATAGCTACAAATTGATGACTTTTAATAATAGTTTGGTATATTGGTAAAGCAGCAATAAATAAAATTATAGAGGCACAAATTAATACTTTTTTACCTCCAACTTTATCTGCAATATATCCAAATAAAATTGATGAAATCATTAGTATTACTATACTTAAGGTACATATTAATAAAATATGTTTGAAGTCATAATTTAGATAATGGCTGGCGTATGTTGGCATATATGAAATACCCATAAAAACTAAGACAGCTACTAAAGATGATAGAAAAAAAGTAATAATCATATTTTGCCATTCATATTTAATAGCATCACTTATAGGGTTTTTAACAGTAGCATTGTTTTTTTTAAGTTTGATAAAGTCTTGTGTTTCTGATGATCTATATCTGATATATAGTCCAGTAAGTATGATTATAAATCCAAAAATGAAAGGAATTCTCCATCCCCATTCTAGTATCTGAGCATTACTTAGTAATTTAAGTAAACAATAACTAATACTACTAGCAAGTAATAATGCAAAAAAAGAAGAACTTATAAGTAAAGCACCAGAAATATTTTGCTTATTTTTATCAGAACTTTCTAATATAAAGGCTGCTGCTCCACCAATTTCTCCACCAACAGCAAACCCTTGTAATATTCTAATAATCATAAGAAAAATAGGAGCATATATCCCTATTGAAGCATAAGTAGGGAGTATAGCCATAAGTAGAGTAGGTATACCCATAAGTAGAAGGGAGTAAAACAATATTTTCTTTCTGCCATATTTATCACTAAAATATCCAAAAACTAATGCCCCTAAAGGTCTAATAAAAAAACCTAAAGCAAATGCTAAATACGTATATAGTAGTGCTATAAAATATTCCTGCTGAGGTAAAAACAGTTTTGCAATTATTGGAGCAGCAAACATGCCATACATATAAAACTCGTACCAATCTGCAATATTTCCAGCTAATGCAGGTAATATATTTTTTTTAAAATGATTTTTATTCATATAATTACTTATTAACAATATTTTTTAAGTTTAAGCTAATTTTAGCATTAGAGTCTTATTCAATTATATTAAGACTATAGCAATTTCTTTAAAATAAATAGCTAAGTATTTTCATTAAAAATCAAATTAAAGGTTTTATTCAAATAGGAAAATAATTATTAAATTACTATATCTAAGACTTCTTTAGAGTAAAAACATTGATTATTTATTCATATTTAAGAATAATATAGCTACTTAAAAAAGTTAATATTTTATAAAAAATATGAATAATACAAAAAAACCTAGTTTATTTACAGCTATAGCTTTAAGTGTAGGAACCATGGTAGGAAGTGGTTGGCTATATGCATCATACTACGCATCTCAAGCAGCTGGAGCAGCATCGATATTTTCATGGATTATAGGAGCTTTCATCGTTCTTGTAATGGCATTTTTATTAGCAGAGCTTGCTGTTAAATACCAAACAAATGGGTTATTTACCCAGTTAATAACTTTGTCACATAATCAACATTTTGGGTTTGTAACGGGATTGTCAAATTGGATGTTAGGGCTTATTGTTGTGCCATCTGAAGCTATGGCAACTACTCAATATATTTCTTCTATATATAAGCCAATTACTCCTTATATTTTTAATACAGGACAACTTACATTTTTAGGGGTTGTTGTAGTTGTTTTATTTATGTTGATATATACATTAATAAATTATTGGGGAATAAAGTCATTATCAAAAATAAATAACTCTTTAACTTCTTTAAAGGTTATTATTCCAATAGTTACATCTTTGATAATAATGTTTGCAGCATTTCACTCTAGTAACTTTGGTGGTAGCAATGTTAGCTTTATGCCTAAAGGTATAAGTGGAGTATTTAATGCGATTGTCTCTTGTGGTATTTTCTACTCTTTTTTTGGTTTTCAAATGGCAGCTAGCTTTTCAGCTGAACTAGAAAACCCAAAAAGAAACATACCTATAGCTTTAGTCAGTAGTGTACTAATAGTGTTGTTTATATACCTTTTACTGCAGATATCTTTTATAGGCGGTGTGCCTGAAAAAATGCTAGCAAATGGTTGGGGAGGTTTAAATTTTGAGTCTCCATTAGCTCAGTTAGCAGGTATTTTAGGTATAAATGCATTAGCTATAGTTTTATATGCAGATGCGTTAGCTAGTCCATCAGGGACAGGTATTGTATATTTGGGTGGCAGTGCTCGTATGCTTAATGAAATGTCAAAAGCAAAACAAATGCCAGGATATTTTGCTAAAGTAACACAAGGGGTTAATGTATCGCGTACTTCGCTTATATTTACTTTAATTTGCTCTATAGTTTTGATATTTTTCTTTAGAAACTGGCAGATGATAGCATCTTTAACAACAACTTTTATCTTAGTTTCTTGTGTAGCTTTACCTATAGCATATGCAAAAATTAAGAGTAATAAGAATGATCCATTACCAATAAATTATATACCTTTTCCTAAAACGGTAGCTTTCCTTGTATATATGGTTTTGACATATTTATTAATGATAGCAGGAGCACTAAATTTAGTAGTAGCGTTGGTACTTCATATAGTATTTTTCCTAATATATGCGTATATGGATGGTAAAGGAAATATATCTAAAATTATAAAAGCTTTTGCTTCATCATGGGTTATTTTTGCGTATTTAATCATAGAGTTAATATTTGGGTATATCTATGAAAATACTACTGCTTATAGCTTATTCTTTTTAGTATTTATAATTGTATCAGCAGGTTTATACTTATTATTAGTAAATCAAAGAAATTATTGTGATAAATAAAATACTGCTTCTACTATAAAAAATATATTATCCTGTTATTATTTATTAATATGTAGAATTATAGTTTTTACATATGGATCATATTTTATTCTCTTATTGTTTAGATGCCGAAGGTGGAGCAACGCGACTAGATCGAAAAAATGATACAAATAAATTAGATAGTGCGGCTCATAAAATTATTTGGACACATTTAGACGCAAAAAAACCACAAACTAAAGAATGGTTAAATCAAGAATTAGGTTCTTTGGATCCTTTTATTACAGATGCATTACTTGCTGAGGAGACAAGGCCAAGGTTTATACAAATAAACGATGGTATGTTGATAATCTTAAGAGGTATGAATCCTAATAAAGATAATAATCCTGAAGATATGATCTCAATAAGACTATGGATAGATAAGACTCGTATAATTAGTACACGCTTTAGGTCGCTAAATTTATTTAATGATATTAAAAAAAGCTTAAAAGATAAAACATGGCCTAAAAATTCTGCGGATTTTATAACAACTGTTATAGCCAAACTTTCTAATCGTATGGAACCAGTTTTATCAGAGCTTGATGATAGGCTCATAGATATTGAAGAGAAAACTATAGAGCCATCAGATAATGATTTAAGAGAATCTATCATTGATTTACGCAAACAAACAATAGTTTTTAGAAGATATTTGATACCTCAAAGGGATGTGATTGAACAGTTACGCTTAAGTAGTTTAAGTTGGCTAACTAGCTCTCATAAGCGTTATTTAGTAGAAATATATAATCATGTAGTACGTTATATAGAGGATCTTGAGCAAGCCCGTGATCGCTTACAGGTTGTCAAAGATGAAATCACAAATAGTTTAAGTGATAAGCTTAATAAAAAAATGTATTTTTTAGCTATTATTGCAGCTATATTTTTACCATTGAGTTTTCTTACAGGACTTTTAGGTATAAACGTTGCGGGAATACCAGGGTCACAAAATGCCAATGCTTTTTGGATATTTTTGGTTATTTTATTAGTTATTGTAATATTTCAGCTATATTTATTTAAAAAGTTGAAGTGGCTTTGAGTATTATGAAGTTTTAGGATTTGTTATTCTTGGCAGTTATAATTGCCAAAGTCATCTTTAATACAATGACGGCCACAGATTATTTTATTATAGTTATCAACGTGGCAAGCATCTTTTTTATAAGAAGCACATCTAACTTCAAAACCATTAGATACACAGCCATAGCCACATGTAGCACCAATACCAAATTTTGCTATACATTGCATATTTCTTTTAGGCGCGCATGCACCTGTTAAAGCACCGTCTGAGGCACAGTGGTAACCACATTTTTTCTCAGTTCCAACATTAATGCATTCCCATTCGCCTTTATGTCTATGATGGTGGTGGTGATGGTAATAGTCATCACCATCACTATCATCAATGTAAGCTGTATTTGAGTAGCCTTCTGATGCTGATACTTGATATCCAGCCATTGAATCACAGGCATACAGCATTATTGCCATAGTAATAATAAGTATCTTTTGGAATAAACTTTTCATAATATATATTTGATATACTAAATCATTCAGTTTTCGTATCATAACACAAAAAGTTTAATTAATTGAATCTTTCTACCAACTTAACACTAGAGTGTTATTATTTATAGATTTCTGTTGATTTATAAAAAAGTAAATCTATATTAAGAGCTCTAATAGAAGTTTTATTTATGCTTGTGATATTTATGTGATTAAGGATTTAAGGTGTAAATTTAAGGTTTTATAACTTTTATATTAAACTCTTTGCGTATATCTTTAAGAGGGATATTTAAATAGTTGTCATAATTATACCAATCCCATTTTTTAGACATTTTATAGGCTTTAAAAGCTGCTAGTAAGCATACTGGAATGTACTTAAACATTACCAAATAAACAACAAATTTATATTTATATTTTTTAAGGTAGCTATTTATAACTGTTTTATAATCTACAAATTTAAAAAATTCTTTATAGCCTTTTAAGGTAACATTAGAACCAAATAAGGTCCAAGTATCATTTATAGCTTCTCCTCTAATTTCAAAAGGAACAGTTCCAAATAAAACATGTGTAATATCATGATTTTTAAACCACTTACTAGCTTCATCGTGACCATCATTGGAGTTTAAAAAGGGATAGTTTTTATTGTATTCCTGTAAGCCTTGATCTAGTGTAAGCTCACAGCTCTGTTCTAAGTATTTCATTTGATAATAAATTTGAAAAAAGAGTTTGTATATAAGAGTATTATAAATTAAAAGTATAATAAAAGACTAAATAAAATTAGTTTTGAGATTCTTTATTATTATCACAACATTTTTTATCAGAATCCTCTTTGCCACAGGATTTGCTACATTGAGAATCACAACAATGGCCATTTTTATGGCATTTAGCTGCAAATAAAACTAAAACGATAGAAATGACAGTTAACCAAGTGTTATCTTGTACAGATCCTGGAAATATACATAAAATTAAAGTAATAATTTTTAGTGCTATAGCGACACCAAGTATAGTTAAAAATATTGCCACAGCACATAATCCAAACTTCTTACCACAAGATTCATTTTCTTTAAATGGGCACTTCATTTGCATTCTCCTTTTATTTTAATTGCTATTATATTTTACCAATAAAAATAAACTTAGCATAGAGAATAAAAATTAACAAAAATTCATATTTAGTGCTTAGTTATATAGTTTAGACTAACTGCAAAAAGAATAATTATTAGAGATATCCAAACAGTTATATTTGATGGATCATGGTTAATTAGAATACCAAAGATTACCCCAAACAGAGGTACAAGATAATTTGTAAAAGATGTAAATACTGGACCGGCAAGGTTTATAAGAGAAGAGTATAAGAAATAAACTATTCCAGCACAAAAAATTCCTAAGTATATTAATGAAGATAATGAAAGTGCTGAACAGTGAATACTATTGTAGTTAGGTCTAAATAGAATTATCAAAATAACTATTTGTATAGTTGAAGAAATAAGAAGGTTTCTTGAAACTATAATTGGATGATCATCAAAGCAAAACTTACTTAATAATAATAAAGACAATGCAAAAGATGTTGTTGCGACTAATATAGCAAGTATTCCTAGTATATTAAATGAATGATTTTCTGATATTAAGCTAGGATAAAAGAGCACTATAAGGCCAATGAATCCAACAGAAATACTTAATATATTTGATATAGTAATTTTGGATTTTACAATAAAAGGACCTAATAAAACCACAAAGAAGGGTACTGTTCCCGTTAAAATAGCTGTAATCGAAGGGCTAGCAAATTTTTGTCCCCATGGTATTAGCATAAAAGGCATAGTAGCTTCTAAAAAAGCTATTAATGAATAGATAGCAAAGCCTTTCTTAAAAGGATTTGATTTTAGACCTAATAAGTAGCAAACACCACAAAGTATAATACAGCCAATAGAAGACCTTGCTAGAGCAATAAGTATAGGAGGGAAGTTTTCAATAGCTTCTTTTTGAACAATAAATTGAGATCCCCAAATAAGACCAATGGCAAGAAGAAGAGTATATTTTTTTAACATTTCTATTTAATAATATATTAATAAGCTGCTAATTTTATATAAATTTTTTGAATAATACTAGAGATAGAAAAAATAGAATATTATTTATTACCAGAAAAAATCATGATTATTATTTGTTTTATTGGTAAGTAATTTGCCGTAGTTACTTTTTGCTAAAGGTGTTGTAGAAAAGTGATCTGGTCTATGTTGGAGCACACAGCCATTTAAAAATATTATTAAAAAAATAAATAGAAAGATTTTTTTCATTTTATAATATTTATAATTGTTGTCTACTATTTAAATAATATCTTTTTGTGAATTAATTTAATAGGGTATGATTAAAAAATAGCATCTTTGGTATGTTATTGCTTTATTTATTTTTTAAAATAAATACTATGTTATAAAAATATAAGAAATTTAGAGAAGCTATCAGTTATGATGAATGAAGAATATCTATTAGATAATTATGAAAGACCTAAATTAGAAACTCCTGATGGTAGCAAAAAAATATTACTACATTCATGTTGTGCTCCTTGTGCAGGAGAAGTAATGGATGCATTAGCAGCATCAGATATAGATGTTACTATCTATTTTTATAATCCAAATATTCATCCAACTGAAGAATATATAATTAGAAAAGAAGAAAATAAGAGATATGCTGATAAATTAGGAATGGCATTTGTTGATGCTGATTATGATAAAGATAACTGGTTTAACTTAGCTAAAGGTATGGAAAATGAGCCAGAAAGAGGTATCAGATGTACTATGTGTTTTGATATGAGGTTTGTCAAAACAGCTGAGTATGCGAGTAAAAATGGTTTTTCTCTTATATCTAGTACATTAGGGATTTCTAAATGGAAAAATATGGAGCAAATAAATACTTCAGGTAAAAAAGCAGCTTCTTTATTTGAAAATATACAATATTGGGATTTTAACTGGCGTAAAAAAGGTGGCTCATATAGGATGTTAGAAATATCAAAAAAAGAGAAATTCTATCAGCAAGAGTATTGTGGTTGTGCTTATAGCCTTAGAGATACTAATAAGTGGCGAGTTGAAAATGGTAAAGAAAAAATCAAAAGAGGCGTTAAGTATTACTCAAACTAAACTTTATCTAAGTAAGCTGCTTTTTCCAAAGTTTATTTAAACTCAGAAAAAAAATTATAATAGTACTAAGCAATAAAGGTATAATCAGGAATATAAAGCTTTTATCAAAAACTTTTATATTAATACTTCCTATTAAAGGTCCCCCATTTAAGTACACACTAATATAGCTTGTAAGGTTTTGAAACATTGCTGCGCTTAAGCATATAATCGTATTGACTATAGCAAATGATGTAGTCTTTATTTGAGAGGGTAGTAGCTCTTTGACAACAGAGTATGTTAGTAACATACTAGCCACAAAAAAGCCCAGTATGAAAAATAGCATATATAGGGCGTACGTAGGAATGAGTTTATACAAAAATATTATTGAAGAAAAAACTAATATTGTAAATATATTACATATGAGCATCCAAGCCTTCTTTTTTCCAAATAAGTTTGTAATAAATCCATGAAATGGTCCACCAAAAGCAATACCTATAAATAGCATAACACTTATTTTTGCTGCATTAGCTGCTGTTAAGCCATAAACTTGTTGTAAAAATATAACATCATATAGTTCAGAAAATGAGCCAATAACTATACCTGCCATTAATCCAGCATATACAGCTAATAGCCATAGTTCTTTACTTAATAAAAGCTTTAATCTCTTAAAAAAGTCTAGATGATTAGAGTTTTGATATATTGAACTATTAAAGCTTGGATATTTTAAAAAGAGTATAATAATAATACTCCATATAACGCCAAAATAGCCTATTATTTCTAATGCTAAATGCCAATTAGAAAATGAGACTAAATAAACTAAGAATACTTGTCCAAATATACCTCCAAGAACTCCTATTGTATTTGTAAGTCCTACAGCAATAGAAAAAAACTTACTTGGTAACACATCTGAAGCCACTTTTAAGGTACCAATATAAGCAACAGCAGAGCCTATAGCTATTATAACTCTACCAATGAACATATTATGTAGACTTGTATCATAGGTAAATAATAGAATTCCTAAACTCATTATAAAGCATGAAACTGATAGTACTAATCTTCAACTATATTTATCTAGTAATATACCAATAGGAATTTGAGATATTGCATAGATAGGGAAATATATGCTCATTGTATAGGCAATATCTTCAATACTCACTCCCATATCAGCAGCTATTGGCTTTATCAAAACACTTGGGGCTGTATGTTGAAAGTAGTCTAGGCCATAAAAAATTGCAGCAATGAACCAAATACTCCAACTTATTACGAAGCTATATTTTAAGTTTTTCATTTATTATGCTATATGGCCGAAATATAGTTATAGTATATATAAAATAGATATAAAGTATTTAAATTTATCAGCAACTTAGGAGTATGAACTTTATAAATATTATTTTAACTACTTGTGATAAATATAATGTTTAATGTATTGAAGATACTTTTGATTGCTAGACTTTAAATTCTTTAATAACTACATCAATATTAGATATCTTTTTTATTGACTTATGAATCTCATCAGATGTATGATCTGGTTTTGTTTTAACAACAAAGCTCAAAGAACTAGATTTTTTATATAGTCTATTAATGATACTTTTTTTAGAGTTGTCTTCTAATAAAGTAACCTCATATCCTACTTTACTTTGAAGATTGTACCAGCAATTTATTACGTAGTTCCTTATTGTCTCATCACTAATTCTATTAACTACATGAGTCATATTTACTTCTTGTATTATATTGTGATTATCAGAGACATAATGAGATTTTATAATCGACAATAAAAGCCTCATTTGTCGGTTTTCAACTAAGATACTCTTGTACATGATTGGTCTCCTTATAGTTTCTAAATAAAGTAGATTTGTCAGTAAATAATATTTTTATTTTGTTATTATTTTCTTTCATTTTTAAACCTACTTTTGTTATTCACCTTTTGTATAAAAAACTTCATTTATAAAAAGTACTATAAGGAGTACGGAAATTAATCTTAGCATTTTTTCTGCTTTAAAATAGACTTGAATTTTTTTTAAAATTGCTCTCCTTATTGATATTTCTACATAAATTGATATATAAAAAATTCTTATATTTTTTTTGCTTGACTTAAGACTAGTTTTAAAAATTTGAGGTTGTATTAGAGCTCAAAAATAGAGTAGGCAATAGTTAAGGATAGATTACATATACTTTTAATAATTAGAAAAATATAATCATAAATTATTTTGATTGCCATTTGATATTTTTGGGATCTTTATAGCTATTTTTGACAATTTTATACGTACCAAAATCAAAGTTTACTTTCTCGCCAGTTTGTAGTTTTGTTGTTTGGATAAAAGTGTGATCTTTTGAGTCAAAGGATAGTTTTAGATAAGCTGTCTTACTACCCCAGTCATTAGATGGCATTGAGATATGATAAATTGTAAAAGTGTTTTGCTTAAAGTTGCCACCTTCTAGAGTATAAACACCATAATGACTTTCACCAGGAGAAATAACTTTATATACGCCGTTATCATAGTAGAAAACGTTTGCGCCATGCCATGGTTTCTTGGAGTACATTTTTTGATAATATAACTCCAGCTCATAGGTTGGTTTACCTACTTTTACATTTATCTCAGGAGCCGAAGTATTCGTTGCTGCATAAGTTATGCTTAGGCAAATAAAAGCCAAAAGTATCGTTATTAATTTTTTCATGATTTTTTCCTATTTTTATATTTGATAAATTTAAGTAAATCTACATTTTGTCATAAAAACAGCTATAAAAGAAAGTATAAATACTTTCATCTTATGCATATATTTATATAGGTTTATATAGGGTAATTGCTGATTTCTAATAATCTTTGTTTGCTTGCTGAAATTAGATCTGTAATAACCTTATGATAGATATTATCTGGTAAATCCCAGTAATGCCAAAATAGTGGCATTTTCCAGACGTGTTGATAGTCTAAAATAACAAGTTGATTGTTTGCAATTTCATTTAAAATGTCAGGTTTTGGTAAGAGAGCATATCCTTTACTTTGAAGACACATTTGCTTAAAACCTTTTACAGAAGGGATAATATGGCAGTTATCCATATTGGCTTGAAAATTATAAAACTTATCCATAAATCTAAAGTTTAGTTGATCATATTGATTAAAAAGTAATGAAGGCGCTTGTTTAAGAGCTTCAACCCAAGCAGTATGATTATTTTTAACTTTTTTGAAATATTGATTATAAAAATCAGCAGAGCAAACTAATAGATACTCGACTTCACCGAGTTTCTCAACACAACAACCATTAAATGTTTTTTCCAAAGTGCTAATGCACGATAAAACCTCACCTTTCTGCAATAATTTATGTGTCATTTCTTGGTCGAATGTTTTGAGGTTAAATCTTATTAAGTCAGGAATTTTCACAGTTTCTAGAACATCGATAAACCAGGTATCTAAACTATCTTGGTTTATTGCTATAGAAATATGTAAATTATTAGTTTCGGTGACTTGCTTTTCTTTTAAGAAGCTAGACTCTAGCCATTCAACTTTTGCTAAATGACTTAATAAGTCCTGACCTAGCTTTGTAACTTTATATGGTAGTACTCTTACTAATATAGGGGTTCCAAATTTAATCTCGAGAGACTTTATTCTTTGGGATACTGCTGATTGGGTAATACATAGTTTATTTGCAGCAAGTTCAAAACTTTGAAGCTCAATAACTTCTTTTAGTGCTTGAATAGATTTATAGTCAATCATAGCTATTAGTTTATCTAATGATTAATAATATTTATTAATTATACTAATGAAGATGTCTATGCTAAAGTTTTATCCCATAAATATCTAAATGGATTTAAAATAATGGCATTTCTATCAGGATTTAGTTTAGGCCTGTCTCTAATTTTAGGAATAGGTGCGCAAAATATTTTTGTATTAAAGCAAGCAATCAAAAAAAATTATGCCATTAGCACAGCAGTTATTTGTTTTTGTTGTGATGTTATATTGATATTGCTTAGTGTTTTACTAACTACTACTATGGTTAAGTATCTTCCTATTGTGCGTCCAATATTACTTATTTTTGCGATTATATTTCTGGTTTATTATGGTGGGTTATCAATAAAGTCATCATTTTTGAATAAGAAAATATTAGATGAGAAATTTCATCAACTTAGTTTTGTAAAAGTTCTTATTTTAAGTATGTCTTTTAGCTTACTTAATCCTCAAGCCATTTTAGATATTGTAGTACTTTTGGGAGGGGTAGCCGCTAGCTATAGTACAAATATTTTAAAAATTGAATTTATGCTAGGTGCAGGGTTTGCAAGCTTAGTTTGGTTTTCTTTTTTGACAATGTCTGGGGTTTTCTTAAGGAAATTTATTCAAAAGGTTGTTGTTTGGCAATGGTTAGAACGTATAACAGGAGTATTGATGTTTATTATAGCAATAGATTGTATACTGTTGTTATTTACGAAATAAATTAATACAGATACTTTTTCTCATAAGGTGTATTAGATTAATATAAATGTAATAAATACTGTTTGATAAGGTAGTTATGAAAACTTTAGATTTTAAAAGATTATATTCCGATTTTACAAATATGTTTGATTTATGCAGATATACAGACGAGTCTTTAGAGGAAGAAATCATTAGAAGAGTTAAAGAAGATAATATTACTCAAGGTATGTTTCTCTTTAGATTTAAGTTAGTGATTTTTAAATTTGAAGTAATAGGTGATTCTATTGAGTATATTGGTTATGAGAAATAGTTAACGCCAGCTGCTGTATAAAATATTAATCTTTAACTCTAAGCATTTTATTCTTAATTAGAAGGCTTTCTTTAGGTCGTATATACACGCTTAAAATAAACCACAAGCTTTTAATTGATCAAGATCCATATTATCTGAAGTTCAAAACTCTAGGTAGTTCAAAATATACAAGGAGAGTTTAATGACTAATAGAAATTTCTATGAATTGCATAAATCTTTTTTAGCTTATGGTGATAAGTTAGCGATTTGTCGTCTAAAAGAAAAAGATGTCATACAATCTATTACATATAAGCAGCTATATAATAAAGTTTTTAATAATTATCAAAATATTTATAACTCTAAAATTAAGCATCAAAATGTTTGTATATTAACGACAGATGTTATCAATTTCACTTCAGCTTTAATAGCTCTTATGTTATCTGGGAATACAGTCACTATTTATGAACAAATAACAGATCAAGATAGTCTAGACAATTATTGTAAAAAGCTTAAAGAAAGAATTGCTGATAGTAAATCTGAAGTGTTGATTTGTGATGAAGCTGATATTTCAAGGCTTGCTAAAATAGATTGTCGATTACTATCTTTTAAAGAACTAGATAAACAAGTAGAGACATCTGTTGAGATTAATGAAGTAAGAGATGGAACTTTAGTACAATACTCTTCTGGCTCAACAAGTGTACCAAAAGGAATTATTTTAGGTGATGAGAATATACTTGAAAATATAAATGAAAGCCGAGAGATTTGGGGTGTGATATACGAAGATAAATGTCTACTGTGGTCAAAATACTCGCATTTATATGGTTTAGCAACTAGTCTTCTTTTACCTTTATCTATAGGCTCAAGTTTATATCAGGTTGATACTGATGAAATACTAACAAACCCAGCTTATTTAGTAGAAATAATATCAAAATATAAGATTAACTTTCTAGGAGCATTAAACTTTATATATGATTTATGTACAAACTATACAAGTGATGATTTAGATATTGATCTATCAAGTTTAAGAGTAGCTGTTGTTGCGGGAGAGATAGTAAAGAAAAAAACATTAATAGAATTTTACAACAAGTTTAAAAGTAAAGGTTTCTCATTTGAGGCTTTTTGTCCTTCTTATGGAATGACTGAGATGGCAGGTTTTGTTTCGGTGGCAGCACCAGCAAGTATGTCTAAGTCAGATGAGTCTTATAGTACTAGTGTTGGCAAGCCTTTACAAAGTAAAGAAGTTTTGATTATAGATGATAACAATAAACTATGTGGCGAAGGCGAACCTGGAGAAATAGTAGTAATAGGAGGTTTTATTGGATATAACAAAAGCTCCTTAAACACGGATGATTTATTTTATATAGAGCCATCAACAAATAAAAAATTCTTTAGGACAGGCGATATTGGCTATATCAAAAATAATCAAATATACATAGCAAGCCGTAAAAAAGAAGTTATTGTTCAAAATGGCAAAAAACATTATCCAATAGATATAGAAAATATTTCCTGTGATGCTCATAGCTGTTTTGATAAATATGTTGTAGCTTTTTCATATTTGGATAATGATCTTACTGAAAAGGTTGTTATAGTGCAGTCAGTAAAAGATATTAAGGCTGATGAAGTTTCTTCTTTAGTGAATAAGGTTAGAAGAGATGTTTATAATAAGATGTTAATAAATATTGATGATATTGTTTTTATGAAGAGTATATATTTCCCATTAAGTAAAATGGGGAAAATATTGAGAAAAAGTGTTCAAGAGTAATATCTATCAAAAAACTTAAACGTTATAAAGTTTGAGAGAACAAATGGCCATGAAGATATAGATCAAAAATATATACCGATAGTTGATATTTGGAAGAGAGTTTTAAATATTGATGATATCTATAGTGAGGATGCAGATTTTTTTGAACTAGGAGGTAGTTCATTAAGAGTATTAGAATTAATTAGGCTCTGTGCACAAAAATAAATTTTCATCGAAGCCAAATAAAAGTACAAGCTAATTTAATCATTCCTAGA
>NZ_JBGCTX010000031.1:0-28588 GCF_041102755.1 Francisella sp. 19X1-34 | reverse complement strand
TAAATCCCTTATTGTTATATTTAAAATATATAACCTAATTAAAATTTACACAATTATCTGTAAAGACCCTATTTTTCTACTCTTTTATCGTACTAATATCTAAGCTAAAATTTTTATAGTACATGTATTTTTTACGTGAAGCTAATAATGCTTGTTCTTGCTGATAGACAAACTCTTTAAGCTCTTTGACCTTAATCCTCTCAGGATCTACAGCCACATCCATAATATTAATCAAAACATCAAAACTAGAAGTTATAAACAAATTATCGGTTATTAGAATAGGAATATCCCTATATTGATTATATTCTCTAGCACTTATAGCACAATGATGAGGTACAAAAGATTCTTCTCCAGGCTGCCATAATCTATCATCTAACTCTTTGGCAATCCCTGTAGGAGCTAAAATCGCAAATGTCTTAGCTTTGTAGTTAGCTAAAACATAGTTAACAATCGAATCTAACAGCTCTTTTTGTTCCGATGTTTGTAAAACGTGAAATTCAACTTGCATATAAAATATTTTTAACTCTCACACTCAAGCATTATACAAAGATTCTCAATAAACTCTTTAGTTAAGCCTGTCTTTCATACATGTAAGATAGTTTAGCACAAATACTCTACGCTTATATTATTGTTGATACTTAAAAGCAGATTTTAACCTTGTTATAAAACCAGTTCCTAAGACAAAGAAGCTGGCTATAAACATTATATCTCCACTAAACAGGATAAACATCATATTTAACTGCCCAACAAAGCTAACTTCATGAAAATATAAAATCATTTCTATACTTAAAGTAGGATATATCATACTAGAAACAAACATAATCATTCCTATAATATATCTTGTATAACTAATAGTTTTTTGTTGTGAAAAAGCTGATTTAAAAACCCTTTTGATTGCTGCTTTCATCACATCAACAATAGTTCTGCCAAGAAACATTACCGATAAAACAAACATTGCCTCTGCACTCATAGCCAAAAGTGAGGATATTATCAAATATCTAGCTGCTGATAACCCCCAAAAAGGCATTATGAAAAAGATTGTCACATAGGGCAAAAAAGAAGCTCCAAAAAGCACAAGCCCTAAATAATATTTCCAATCTTTTTTTATCTGCATAGTATAACTTCTCTAACTCTAAACACTTATCGATTCTTGTATAGCTTTTACCAAGGCTTGTGTAGCATCAGAGCTACTCATACTTGGAGTATTCTTCTTATCTATAACTTGACTCGGCATGTACGGTACATGTATAAATCCACCAATTTTATTAGGATATTTTTTATCTAATAATTGCAACAGATGGTACATTACATGATTACACACAAATGTTCCAGCAGTATTAGATATATAAACAGGAATTCCTTGTTTTTTTACTAAACTATCTATCTTATATATAGGTAATTTAGTGAAGTATGCATTTTTACCAGTTTTGGATATTTTTTTATTTTTTGGTTGATTATTATCATTATCAGCAATTCTCGCATCATCAACATTTATAGCTACTCTTTCAAGTGAAACTGCAGATCTACCGCCAGCTTCTCCTACATTGATAATAATATCTGGACTATATTGTTTTATTAAAGCATCAAGCTTTTGTGTTGAGCGTTCAAATGATACTGGTAGCTGTTTTTTAACAATCATCGCACCATCAATAATATCTGGCAAACCTTTAACCGCCTGCCAGGATGAGTTAATGCTCTCTCCACCAAAAGGGGCAAAACCTGTTACTAAAACAGTTTTTGCATTAGCACTAATTATCAGCGATAAAAACATAAATATGCTAAATAGTATTTTTTTTAAATTTATCATTCGTAAAGATCCTTCACTAAATTTTTAGGCTTGTGCTTTTTAACCTTCTTAATTTGTTTAATCAACTCTAGCAACTCTTTATACTGATTAAAATCTTTTCTAGCATATATAGCTCCATTTAGATCTTTAAGAATCTGTTGTAATTCTGGGAAGACCTTTGCAACCTCAAGTAGTGAGAATATATGTTTATCTGATTGAGTATTAGCCCAATTAATAATTGCCTTCTGTAATTCAATATTATCTTTATTTGAACATGCTTTTTTTATTTCTTTTAGACCAACTGTCTTTTCTATTGACTCAGGCTCAATATCATCAGCTACTTTAACTGCTTTTTTTGTATATTTACTTTTTATCAATAAGATTAAAGTCAATATCCACAAGACTATAACTGCTATAGCTACATCTCGCCAAAAAGGATCTTGAACTGTTTTTTCGATAACTTTTGGTGATGAGTTATTATTAGCAGCAAGATTACTAGGCATATTACCTTTATGAACATCAAAAGTTTTAACTGCTAAGCTAGCTATTTTAGACTTGTGTGTATCAACATCATACCATTTAAGTTTAACAGCTGGTACAGCAACTTTACCTTGTTTAATAGGCATATACCCAATCTTATATGTCGCAACACCAGTTAAATGGCCTCCTTTTTCAATATCTTGAAGTTCAGGTTTTTCTGGATATACATTAAAGGCATCTGATGATTTAAATTCTAAATTAGGAATATCACTGCTTAATACACCTTCGGCTGTGACCTTGACAGTTCTAGTTAGAAGCTGTCCTTCTTTAACACCCCTATCTTGTGACCAGTTATCACTAATTTTTACATCCGATGCAGGAAACCAGTCATTAATACTTATATCATCAGGAACAGGCTCTACATTTAGAGTTTTTGCTTTAGTAGAGAAATACTTCATCCTGCTTCCAAGTTGACCAAAAGCATTGGGAATAGTTGCCTGTAAAACAATTGCTGGGATTTTTATCTCTCCAGTAGTATTTGGAATTATTAAAAAACTCTCTTCAACAACATCATATAACTTACCATTGATACTTTTTTGATAAGTTTTACGATGATTTGTTGTTTTAATATCAGATTTTTTAATATCAAATGGTTTAGGCTGCAAGCTTAATATCGGCCTTGAGGTATATATTCTTAAAGTGTATAAAACTGGTACATTTACATAAGTCTTGTTAGTATCTAAGGTACCTATAGCAAAAAGATCTTGATATTTACTTTGCTCTTCATTTGATAGCTCCTTATCAACCTCAATTTTTATTGGTTTTGTTGTCTGGTTACCAACTGTTATCGCAGGGATTACAAGATTACCCGCTTTATTTGGTATTAATGTAACTATCATCTCAAAATGAGAGTCTCTCCTACCATTAATAACCGTTGTTTTACTACTAGTACTGGTATTGTAGACAGTGAAGTCTTTTTTAAGAGCATCTAAGTCTGGCTGGGTATTAAAACTATCTAAATGTAAAACCAGCTCAAATGTTTCACCTTTTTCAATATGATTCCTACTAACAGTTGCTGATACTTTAGCATAGCTAATACTTACAACCATTATTGATAGTGTAAAAATACTTATTAATTTAAATAGTTTGGTTCTCACGTTTATCTCCTATCATTCTTTGGTAGTCACGTGCAAATTTATGTCTAAGAAGTCCACCTGGATCATCATCAATCATTGACAAGAGTTTATCTGACTCTTTTTTATCAAGTTCTTTTTGACGCTGTTGTTCCAGATTATTTTGTTTAGCATTTTGCTGATTTTTGTTGCCTTTATTATTCTTGTTATCTTTATTATTCTTGTTATCTTTATTGTTCTTATTATCTTTATTGTTCTTATTATCTTTATTGTTCTTATTATCTTTATTGTTCTTATTATCTTTATTATTCTTGTTTTGCTGTTTCTTTTTCTGCTTTTCTAACTTTTTAGCTATCTCTAAATTACTCTTAGCATCTTCAAAGTCAGGTCTTTTTTCAATAGCCTTTTTATAGGTATCTATCGCTTTTTTATACTGGCCTAGGTGAGTTAAAGCATTGCCTTGATTATATAGACCTTTTGCAGAGTTATCCTTTTTAAATTCCTTATACGCATTTTTATAGTCTCCTGACTTATAATATGAAGCACCTTTCCAATCATTGTTTTCAAAAGCTAGAGCTGCTTTTTTAGTATTACCATTATCATAGTAGCTCATACCTTGCTGGTCTTTCGTCTGCCATAAATCATCCCAACTACTAGCAAAGCAGATACTAGGTATTAGTATTAAAATAAATATTAATTTCTTTAACGACATATTCTCTCCAAAACACCTCTTCTAAAGATAAAAACACTCAAAATACTCAACACCCATACAATATAAATTCCATTATCTTGCCATAAAACATTTGCTGAATCTTGTTTTGATTCTTTTGTCCCTACTCCGATTTTTTCGGATAATAGACTTTTAATGTCTGTATTATTATTTGTCAAAGTTACTAACTTACCATCTCCTGCATTTGCCAAAGATCTAAGTTCAGAAAGATCAACTCCAAAATATTGAATATTACCTTTAGCATCTTTTAGGTAACCTCCACTAGCATCTTTGGCAATCCCTCCTTGAGGAGTACCCACAGCATATACATCTACCTTTATTCCCTTTTCAGCTAAATCTTTAGCTTCATTTATTGCTTTAGCGGACGGAGTAGAATCAGTTACCAATATAACTTGTCCACTTGATGCTCCTGCTTGCTCGATAAGATCTGCTGATTTCTTAAGCGCTCTTGTAATGTTATGTCCTTGCACAGGAACAATATTTGAGTTTAATACAGGTACTAAATTCGCAACTGTTTTTGCATCTGAAGTTAGAGGAGTTACAACAAAAGGCTCACTAGAAAAAACTAGCATCCCAACTTGACCTTCTTTCACTCTCTTTAAAATATCAAGAATTTTATATTTAGCCCGCTCAAGTCTACTTGGTGATACATCTGCAGTATCCATTGAATTAGACACATCCAGAGCGATAACTCTTGAAATATTTTTTTGATAAACAGGAATGTTTGTATGTTTATATGTAGGTCCTGCTAGTGCAAATACGGCAATACTCCATAAAATTAAAAATACTACAGGTATTAGAGTTTTGTTTGTTTTTGAGTCTTGACCTATCGTTACATGTTCAAGTAAATGACTATCACAATACTTACTCCAGCTGTTAGATTTTACTGAATATTTAAAAAGTAGTACAACCAAAATAACAACAGGTATTAAAGCTAAAAGCCACCAAGGCCTTAAAAAATGAAAATCCATTTTAATGCCCTCCTCTACGTTTTAGCCAAACACCTGCAATTATAAAACTTAAAATCAATGCCAAGCCCAAACTCCAGGGGTAAAGATATGTAACTGGTCTTACTATCGTTTTATCTAATCTGATCGGTTCAAGCTTATCTATATCTTTATAGATATTCTTTAATTGACTACTATTTTGGGCCCTAAAGTATTGTCCCCCAGTCATTTTAGCTATTTTTTGTAGAGTATCGGTAGCTAGATCTTCCGAAGTATTTACTAATTGTTTACCAAATGCAGTTTGTATAAGCATCTGACCACCACCAAGAGCTATCGTATAGATTTTTATACCATATTCCTTAGCTATAGCAGCTGCTTGTAATGGCTGTAATAAACCTGCTGTGTTATCACCATCTGTAAGTAATATAATAGCTTTTGAATCATTTGGATATGATTCTAGTTTTTTAATAGATAAACCGAGAGCATCACCTATAGCAGTATTTGGACCAGCCAATGCAATACTAGAATCATCTAACATTTTCTTAACAGTTGGAATATCAAATGTTAGAGGTGTTTGTAGATATGCTCTCGTACCAAAAAGTACAAGACCAACACGATCGCCTTTTCGCGTATCTAGGAACTGATTTGCTACGCGCATAACCAAATCAAATCTTGATTCCATTTTTCCATTAGGCTTCTTCATATCCTCTATAGCCATACTTCCAGATAAGTCTATAGCCATCATAAGAGCTCTACCACTTTGTGGCATACTTATTGGCTTTCCTAACCACTGAATCCCTGATCCAGAAACGATTAAAAGTACCCAAATAGCTGCTAAAATATACTTAAAATAATTAGCTTTTGAAAAGTCATGTGCACTATGAGTACCGAGTTGAGACTGCAACTGATCAAAAAATGGCGTTTTTAATGCTGATTGTTGATTATTTTTGGCTCTAGGAATAATCCAATAAATAACTAAAGGCAAAATTACCAGAATGAAGAACCAAGGGTATTCAATATTTATCATATAACACTCCTCAACCACTTCTCAGCTACTGCCATTATCTCACCAAACGTTGACGTATCTAGCTCAATAGGTTTATAAGTGTTCTCTAATAGTCTTGCTTTAGTTGTTTCAAAACTTTCATCATCTATCTTTGAATCAAGAAACTCAAGCCACTTTTCACCATATAAGGTTTTTATATTCTCACTTGGAAACTTCTGCAGCGCTACTCTTTTTAGGTATACAGAAATACTCTCTAATACATGAGTCGGGTTATTCTTATAAACACCTTCAACCTCTTGTCTAAACTCATTAATTATAGAGTCTTTATATTGTTGCTTCTTCTTTTTAAAACGTAAGATAATAATAGCCAAGATAATAATCAGAACAATAACACCTAAAACTATCCACCAACCATACGCTAACGGCCACCACTGAGAAATTCTATCAGGTAAATAAATATCTTTTAATTGTGCTAAAAGATTATTATTTTGCATAATTAGCTACTCCATAATTTATTGTTTTAATCAAATCATCATTTGTAGCAACTTCTATAAAACCTGTCTTATTTTTACGTGAAAACTCTTCTATAGCATCATGCCTAGCTTTATAGATATTCTTATAGACTTTATTTTGTCTCTTACTTGCAGAATCCAACACAATTCTTTGCTTACCATCACTAAAGTAGTAAGTATCTAACCCTGGAAGATCTTTTTCTATGGGATCATAGCTAAATACATTAATAACTGAATTCTTATTATTTAACAATTTAAGATATCTGTTTGCTTCTTCATCAAAGTTACTAAAATCACTTATTACAACGACTATACTACTGCTTCGTATCTTAGCATAAAGAAATCTCAAAGCTTCAGAAAGCTTCTTATCAGAAGGTAACAGATACTTCTTCTCATCATTTGCAACAAAGTTAAACATCTTAACTAAAGCTGACTTGTCTTGCTTTGCAGGATAGAAGTTATAGCCATTATCATCAAAAATAACACCACCAACCTTTTCATGAGCCTCTAATGCCCCAAAGCCTATCAATGCAAGAATATTAGTAGCTTTTACACTTTTAAAACACTCTCTAGTGCCAAAATGCATACTTTTACTTTGATCTAGGACAAAATATAGGCTTCTTTCTCTTTCCTCATGATAAACCTTTGTATAAGGCTTTCCTAATCGTGCTGTAAGTGCCCAATGCATCAAACGAATATCATCTCCTGCTTGGTAATGCCTAACCTCATCAAAGTCCATACCTCGACCCTTTGCTTTAGAAAGACTATTCCCAGCATTTACACTATTTACTCTTTGGCTTGCAAATAGTTTAAGAGCTTTAGTCTGATAGCGATAGCTTAAAAGCTCATTGACATCAGGTTTTATTCCTTTGTAATTTTCCATAATTTCTCTTTACTGATCACTTCGTATAACACAGGCATTATTACGGCTTGCCTTAGACTCTAAAGCTATAGATTTATGGTATTGGCACAACCTTTAATAACTCTGTAATAACATCATCGGTTGTTACTCCATCAACCTCAGCTTCAAAAGTCAAAAGTATTCTATGACGTAACACCTCATAGACGACTTCATGAATATCACTTGGTGAGACATAATCATGACCAATAAGCCAAGCATGTGCTCTTGCTGCTCTATCTAAAGCAATTGTTCCTCTAGGGCTAGAACCAAATGCAATCCATTTTTTGATATTTTGATTATATTTTGAAGGATCTCTGGTAGCTAATATCAGTTGAATAATATATTGCTCAACAGCCTCAGAAACTTTTATATTCAGAACTTCTTGCTGCGCCCTAAAAATAGTCTCTTGATGAATATTAGGATGATCTAGTTTATGTCCTAATGCTTCACCCCTACTTATAGCTAAAATTTTTGCTTCAGTAGCAGGATCAGGATATTCAATTTTAACAAACATCATAAATCTATCTAGCTGCGCTTCAGGTAGCGGATAAGTCCCCTCTTGCTCAATTGGGTTTTGTGTCGCCATTACCATAAACAAATCAGATAGTGGATATGTTTGTTTACCAACTGTTATTTGCTTTTCACCCATTGCCTCAAGTAATGCAGATTGTACTTTTGCTGGAGCTCTGTTTATCTCATCAGCTAAAAGTAAATTATGAAATAATGGTCCAGACTGGAACTCAAAGGTCTGCTGCTGAGGAACATATATTTCTGTACCTGTCAAATCTGCAGGCAGAAGATCTGGAGTAAACTGAACCCTATGGTACGAGCAGTCTATACTCTCAGATAATGTTTTAATTGCTGTAGTTTTAGCTAGACCTGGAGCACCTTCTACAAGAAGATGACCACCTGCCAACAAAGCTATAAGTAAGCGTTTATTTAAGTTTTCTTGACCTACAACACGATTATTTAAAAACTCTAATAATTCTCCAAACTCACTATAAACAGACATCTAGGTCCTCCTAAAATCATAAATCACTTGATTAGAAGTATAGGGGCTATTACTACTTTTTCAAGGTTTTAAACATTATATAGTTAATTTACAAAAAACAAATACTGTTATAAAATTCTTATGGATAACTATAAAGGAGTATAGCAAAATGAAAAAAATTAAACTTTTGACAATAGGTATATTAGCTGCTTCTGCTCTTGCAAGCTGCTCAAACAATGCTAGCTTATCTAACGATCTAAATAATACTGGAGACTCTATTGTCAGATTTGTAAATGGTACTTTCTCTGCTCAAATAGACAACTCAAGCGTAAGTAGCGTTTTTGATGCTACAAAATTAGCTTTAAATAATACTAAAATCTATAACATTACTAAAAGCTCTATACATGATAGGTCTGCTGATGTTTCTGGTACATTTGCAACAGATAAGAACTTCTTTAACAAATCAGGAACTGATAATTTCGATGTTAGAATAGTTAAAGGCAGTAATAACACAATCAACATATTTATTAAAATTGGTAAGCTTGGTGACAAACAAGCATCTGTTGATTTACTTGCAAATATAAGAACAAACTTAGGCCTATAATTAATGTCTGTTAAAACACCTCGCGTACTTTCTATACAGTCTCACGTTGCATATGGCTATGCAGGAAACAAAGCAGCTGTATTTCCTATGCAAAAACTTGGGATAGATGTATCCCCTATATACACAGTCCAGCTTTCAAACCATACTCAGTATGACTTTTTTAAAGGCTCTTTTTTTAATGCAAATGATATACAAAATGTTATAGATGGAATGATAGCTAATAATTTTTTAGCTAAGCAAGATGCTATCTTATCTGGATATATTGGTGATCTTGAAGTTGCAAAAGTTATTGCTAATACGGTTCTAGAGCTTAAAGAAGAAAATCCAAATAGTTTATACTGCTGTGATCCTGTTTTTGGCGATAAATATGATGATCAAGAAGATGGTCATATTTTTGCTTCTAAAGATCATCCTAATATTTTCTTAGAATACTTACTGCCATTAGCAGATATTATCACACCGAACTTATTTGAGTTAAGCATACTTAGTAATACTAAGATTAAAAATTATGATGATATCCCAAAAGCATGTGAGAAACTAATCAAGCTAACTAAAAATAATAAACTAATAATTATAGTAACTAGCGTGTCTTTTAGTAGCTCAACTACTGGTATAGCTATATATAATAATGGTAGCTTCTCGCACTTGGAATCTCCTAAGTACAAAGTCCAACCTAAAGTTAGTGGCTCAGGTGATATCACAGCAGCGATATTTCTTAGCTACTTACTAAAAGGTAAAAGCCTTGAAAGTACCTTACAATCAGTTACCGAATGCTTAGATGGCATTTTCAGAGTTACACACGAGTTAGATACTGATGAGCTTGCTTTAGTTCAAGCACAGGAGTATATCAAGTAATGCAACGCTACAATAAGATCACTGACGTACATAAATACAAACGTGAAATTGTTCTTTTAAAAAGTCGTCCATGTGCTTATGGTAAGTGTACATTTTGTGATTATATTCTAGATAACTCTAAAAATATTAATGAGATAAACAGTATAAATTTCGAAGTGCTCGAAAATGTAACCGGTGAGTTTGGTATATTAGAAATTATAAACTCTGGTAATGTTTTTGAGTTACCCTTACAAACAAAAAATCGTATTAGAGAAATCATAAAGGAAAAAAGCATAGAACTTCTTTTTGTCGAAGCTCACTGGATGTATAAGGATCACCTTCATAAAATCAAAGATATCTTTGAAACTGAGATCTTTATAAAAACGGGCCTTGAAAGTTTTGATTATAACTTTAGAGAAAAGTTATTAAATAAAGGTTTTCACCACAACTCCCCCGAGCAACTAAGTAAGTTGTTTGACTCTGTTTGCCTGTTAATAGGTGTCCAAGGTCAAACAAAAGAAATCATCAAAAAGGATATTCAAATAGCAAAAGATTACTTTAAGCATACTACTCTTAATTTGTACGTTAATAATACTACTCATATAAAAGCTGATGAAGGCCTAAAGAAATGGTTTTTAACAGAATATAAAGATCTTTTTAATGATCCTCAATTTGAAATACTTGTTGATAATACTGACTTTGGTGTTGGTGATTAGTTTTTTAACCAAAAGTTAGACAAATCACTGTAATCACTATAATAGAGAACTTAAAAACTGTTTTTGCAAAAACTCTATCCTCATCATTAATATAAGACTTAATAGACTTATATAACCAATATAAAGATATAAACATACAAAACGCAAAAGATAATAAATCTGCTGTTCCTAGTAACATTGGTAAGCTACACGATAAGACAAATAACACTAGATACACCAACATTATTTTCTTGGTATAACTAACACCTTTGACTAAAGGTAACATTGGCAGAGATACTTTTTTATAATCATCCATATATAACATAGCTATAGCAAATGAATGTGGTATCTGCCAAAAAAATAAAATAAGGAACAAAGCTAAAGCATTATAATCTAAGCCATTAACAACTGCAGTATAGCCAGCTACTGGAGGGATAGCACCAGAGATGCCTCCTAACACGGTAGCATGAATAGTAATACGTTTAGATACTGTATAAACACCTACATATACGATAAAACCAATTATAATAATCCATAGAGTCAAAGGGTTAACAAGATAGTATAAAACCACACAGCTAAGTATCAACAATGCTGAACCATAAATAGTTGCTTGTATAACTGAAATATCTCCAGTAATTAACGGGCGGTTTTTTGTACGTGCCATAGTACTATCAATATCTTTATCATAAATATTATTAAAGACACAACCTGCTGCTATCATCAAAGCAACACCTATCATTACATAGAAAAATAACGCTAAATGCTCAAAACCAATTTCTCTATGTGTTGCTAATAAAAAGCCTCCAGTTAGAGTAATAAGGTTGCCAAAGATAATACCTGGCTTAGATAATTGAAAATATTTTTTAAAAGACATAGTAAAAAGGAAAGCTGGTTAAATGAATCACATCATCATGTCGTATAAATCAAACATGATCCACATAGTACCTGCAACTACTATCACTACGATAATAGCTGCAAATATAGCACTCACCAAATTCCAGCGAGCCTTAGAGTCCGTATTTAGATGAAGAAAGTATACTAACTGAATAAAAAGCTGTGCAATAGCTAAAACCGCTACTGCAATACATAATGCAACAGGTGGTAATAAACTAAAGCCAACAAGTACAAAAGCTATTGTTGTAGTTATTATTGATAATACAAACCCCATTATATAGCTCTTATAAGTACCATATGCTGCGCCAGTATCTTGATCATATAAGTGTTCTTTAGCCATATTATACTGCTCCTAATAAGTAAACTATTGAGAATACGAATATCCATACAATATCTAAGAAGTGCCAAAATAAACCAAGATAAGTTAGTTTTGTTTTAGCCATAGGATTCATACCATACTTTTTAAGCTGAAATATCATACTCACAATCCATAAAAGTCCCATTGTCACATGCAATCCATGAGTTCCAACAAGCACAAAGAATGATGACAAAAATGCACTTGATGACCAAGTATGACCTTCCAACACTAATTCATAAAACTCATAAACTTCCATACAGATAAAGCCTAAACCTAAAAAGAAGGTTATCCATAAGAATTTTATAACAGTATTAATATTATCAGAGTTTCGATTAAGCATTGCTAAACCAAATGTGAAACTACTTACTAGTAGAAGCATAGTCTCAACAAATACAAAAGGTAGATTAAAAATCTCGTGCGATGCTACTCCGCCAAAAGTGTGCTCATGAAAAACTGCAAACACTGCAAATAGTGTTGCAAAAAGCACACAATCACTCATTATATAAATCCAAAAACCGAACACACTCTTAGAACCATCAAAATGATGTTCGTGGTGATGATTATCTGCAGTTACTGTACTCATACGTGTAACTCTCCTTGTTGATTATATTTACCTTCAACATCTTTAACTTCATCAGCTTTTACGTAGTAATCAATATCATAATCAAATGATCTATATAGAACTGTACCTATCATACCTACAACACCTACAGCTACTAGCCACCAGATATGCCACACTGCAGCAAAACCAAATACAAAACTAAATGCTCCAATAATAACTCCTACAGAGGTATTTCTTGGCATATGAATATCTTCGTATTTTTTATCGTCAGTAAGTGGTTTATTATCAACCCCTAGACCTTTTTCTTTATGATCCCAATAAGCATCGCGCTCTTCAACAACGGGATCATGCGAGAAGTTATAAAAAGGCACAGGTGATGGAATACCCCATTCTAAAGTACGTCCATAACCCCAAGCATCTGAACCAACACGATTCTTTTCTCTATCCTTGATACTTACAAGAATTTGAAGAACTTGGAATAAGATACCTAATCCAATAATCATTGCACCAACCCATGCAACAATTAGTAATGGTTGATAACCTGTTGATGCTGAGTAGTGATATAGTCTTCTTGTCATACCCATCATACCTAATATATATAAAGGCATGAATGCAACAAAGAAACCTATCAACCAACACCAGAACGCACATTTACCTAAACGCTCATTTAACTTAAAGCCAAATACTTTTGGAAACCAGAAGGTAAGACCCGCAAACGCACCAAATACAACACCACCAATAATAACGTTATGAAAGTGAGCAATCAAAAAGACACTATTATGCATTTGGAAATCAACACCTGGAACTGACAATAATACACCTGTCATCCCACCTACTGAGAAAACTATCATAAAACCAACAAGCCACATCATAGGCGTTGCAAATGTTATACGACCTTTATACATAGTAAATAACCAGTTAAAGATCTTAACCCCTGTTGGAATTGCAATAATCATTGTCATAATTCCGAAGAAAGCATTAACATTCGCACTAGCTCCCATTGTAAAGAAATGATGAAGCCAAACTGTAAATGACAATATAGTAATAGCTATACTAGCCCAAACCATTGTTGTATATCCAAATAACGGCTTCTTAGAGAAAGTTGCCGCAACTTCAGAAAATACCCCAAACATAGGTAATACAAGAATATAAACCTCAGGGTGTCCCCATATCCAAATAAGGTTCACATACATCATTTGATCACCACCTCCAGAAACTGTAAAGAAGTGCGTGCCAAAATATCTATCTAATGTTAATAACGTCAAAGTCACTGTTAACACAGGGAATGCTGCTATTACTAGGATAACCGAACAGAAAGATGCCCATGTAAATATAGGCATTTTCATTAAAGTCATTCCCTTGCAGCGCATTTTGATAATTGTTACAAAAAAGTTAATACCTGTCATTAGTGAACCAATACCAGATATTTGTAGCCCCCATATATAATAATCGGTTCCAACGGTCGGACTATAGGTCATCTCTGAAAAAGGTGGATAAGCAAGCCATCCAGCATGCGCAAAGTCACCTACCAACAAAGAAACGTTTATTAGCATAGCTCCGACAACAAATAACCAAAAACTCAAAGAGTTCATATATGGGAAAGCTACGTCTCTAGCACCAATTTGAAGCGGAATAACCCAGTTCATTAACGCAAAGACTAAAGGCATAGCTACAAAAAAGATCATAATCACGCCATGAGCCGTAAAAATTTGATCAAAATGCTCTGGAATTAGATAACCTGTACTATCACCTGAGGCTAATGCTTGTTGAGTTCTCATCATCGCAGCATCTACAAAACCACGAAACATCATAACCAATGCCACGATGGTATACATCGTACCTATTTTCTTATGATCAACAGTTGTAAACCATTCTCTCCATAAGTAACCCCACTTTTTAAAATAAGTAAGCCCACCAACTAGCACCACACCTGCAAATACAACACCAATAAACATCACAAGTATAATTAACTGCTGGCTTACTGGTTCATATAGGTATGGAAATACTAAATGAGGATTACTTAGCTTCCCAATTAATGCTTCTAGCATATTTTTCTCCTATTTATAAACTACTACTATTTTACTAATTACATACTAATGATGATGCATACTACTATTATGCATTGCATGTCCATGATGCATTGGCATCGCATTAGCCATATTTTCTGGCTTATAATTTGGCATCATATATGACATAACAATATGGTTAAATAAATTCTTATCAACATGAGAGTAATATGCCACTGGGTTATTTATAGAGTCTTTTACAAGATCCTTCCAGAAGTAATTCCATGTCAATGTTTGGTGTTTACCATCTTTAACTTCTTTAACCCATTTGTTAAAGTCAGCTTGATTAGTCACTTTGGCATAAAACTGCATCTCAGCAAAACCTATACCTGTATAATTAGCAGAGAATCCTCTAAATTTACCTTCATGTTTAGCTATTACATGTAATTGTGTTGTCATACCTGTCATTGCATATATCTGTCCTGCTAGCTCAGGTATAAAGAATGAGTTCATTGGAGCAGCTGAAGTTATCTTAAAGTTAACCGGGCGATCTTTAGGTATCTGTATATAGTTAACAGTGGCTATATCATACTCCGGATATATAAACATCCATTTCCAGTTTAAAGCAACCACATCTATTTCTATTGGCTTTTTATCTGACTCTAATGGCTTATAAGGGCTAAGTGTATGTGTCGTTTTCCATGTAACAATTGATAATATCAAGATTATTACAAATGGCACACCCCAACAGATTATCTCTAGTTTATTACTATGGCTCCAAGTCGGTTTATACTCAGAGTCAGCACCATCCCTATACTTCCAAGCAAACCACAGTGTCAAAATAATAACCGGAATAACCACAAAGAGCATAAGAACAGTTGCAAATATTAGCAAATGTTTCTCTTGCGATGTGATCACACCCATTGGATTCCAAATACCTCCTTTACAACCAGATAAAGACAGCATTGCTACTATACTTGTAAATATTAGTAAGTATTTTTTCCAGTTCATTAATACATTCCCTTATGAATTACAGTTACATATAAATCGTTTAATCACTAAACATGTTTTCTACTAAGTAGATATCTCCATATTACATAAATACGAAAAAAAATTCATTAATTAATAAATTTTTTAGTATTTGAATACGGAGACATATTCGCTATACTCATCAATATTTTTATTATGATAAATAATTTATATGTATAACAAAGAATTAAGAACTACTATAAATATCTCTTTAATATATGGTTTTAGGATGATTGGACTGTTTATTATTTTCCCGATATTTAGCTTATATATTAATAACCTACAATATGCGACACCTTTTCTAATAGGTTTAGCTCTTGGCATATATGGGCTAAGCCAAGCTATGCTACAAATTGTACTTAGTATCTTATCAGACAAGTTTGGTCGTAAACCGATCATACTGGTTGGCTTAGTGTTTTTTATTATTGGTAGTATAGTCGCAGCATGCTCATCTAGTATTTATGGAATAATTATTGGCCGTGCAATACAAGGTGCTGGCGCAATAGGAAGTACATTAACAGCTCTGGTTGCAGACTCCACAAAAGAAGAGAATCGCCTTAAAGCAATGTCATTAATTGGCATGTCTATTGGATTTTCATTTTTAATAGCTATGATGATAAGCTCGATATTAAATAGTATTATTGGGCTATCAGGTATTTTCTGGCTAACTGCAGTATGTGGTGGTATCAGTATATTTATCTTGACAAAAATACCTACTCCAAAAACCCCTAGCTTTCACCATGAAGCAAAACCTGTTTTAACACTTATCAAAGACATAATAACTCATAAAGAATTACTAAAGCTCAACTACGGCATATTTACACTGCATGCAACGCTTACAGCACTATTTATAGTCATCCCGCCAATTCTAACAAACATCTTAAAGATATCTGCTGACTACCAGTGGCTGATATACCTTCCAGTACTAATTATATCTTTCAGTGTAATGTTCCCATTTGTTATGGTTGCTGAGACACAACACAAAATGAGAAAGTTCTTTATCATTGCTGTTTTACTTCTAAGTATCTGTTTAGGACTTTTGATTGTAGGTTATCAACATACGATAATCCTAAGTTTAATCCTTACTCTCTTTTTTGCAGCATTTACATTTTTAGAGTCATGCCTACCTTCATGGGTTTCAAAAATTGCTCCAGTTGGAAGTAAAGGAACTGCTATGGGTATTTTTTCTAGTTGCCAGTTCTTTGGTATATTCATCGGAGGAGTCTTAGGAGGCATCATTTTTCATAAATTTAACATCGCTGGAGTTCTTACATTCTGTACAATTCTAGCATTTTTATGGTTTTTGGTTACATTGATAATGGCTGAACCTACCTACCTAAACACAAGGGTCTATAAGCTAGATAAAATAACATCTGAATTAGCAGAAAAATTAAAAAAAATCATAACGATAGAAAAAGGCCTTTACGAATCTGTGATATGTCTAGAAGAGAACGCTATATACATAAAGATTGATAAAAAAGAATTTGATGAAAAATTATTTATTCAGAAGATAAATCTAATTAAATAATCATCCCTAGAAATAATATAAAGCTATCACTGCATTTCAGCTCAAAACTATACCATTTCGGTATAGCAAAATCCTTTGTTTTCAACGCTTTGCGTGCACATTTAGTTTTTGATTTAAGCAATTTGTATGTTACAATCTACGTGTATAGTTAAAGGTTAGAAAAAGTCGCTACTCAAACTACAAGCAAACTTTTCTTTCCAACGTTCTATTTTTATAAAAAAATAACCTTTCGTTACTCGAATATCATAAGGAGAAGCAACATTATGTTACCAACGCTCATGTCTGTTGACTTAGCAAGATTGCAGTTTGGTCTAACAGCATCATTTCACTTCTTATTTGTTCCTTTAACTTTAGGTCTAACGTGGATTTTATTCACAATGGAGCTAATGTATTTAAGAACAGGTAAGGAAGTTTACAAAGATATGGTGAAGTTTTGGGGTAAATTACTTGGAATAAACTTCGCTCTAGGGATTATCACTGGTCTAACCATGGAATTTGAATTTGGTACCAACTGGTCATACTACTCACAGTCAGTAGGTGATATATTTGGTACTCCTCTAGCTATTGAAGGTATGGCGGCATTTATGCTTGAGTCAACTTTTGCTGGTTTATTCTTCTTTGGTTGGGATAAACTTTCAAAGAAACAACATTTACTTTCAACATTTTGTTTAGCAATCGGTTCAAGCTTCTCAGCACTTCTAATTCTTGTTGCTAATGGTTATATGCAACATCCAGTAGGTTCTGAGTTTGTAGCTTCAACTATGAGAATGGAGACAGTTAGTTTATTAGATGTATTCTTAAACTCTACTGCTCAGTCAAACTTCGGCCATGTAATTACAGCTGGATATACAACTGGTGCGACTTTTGTTATAGGTATTAGTGCATACTACCTACTTAAAGGACGTGATACTGCTTTTGCTAAGAGATCTTTAGCTGTTGGTTTAGGATTTGGTATAGTAGCTTGTATTATGGCTATATTCTTTGGCGATGCTAACGGACAAGATGCTTGGAAAGTACAACCATTAAAAATGGCTGCAATTGAAGCTGAGTGGGATACTTCTCCAACTCCAGCGCCATTTAATGCTATAGGATTCCCAGATCAAGAAGAGCAAAAGAACAACTATAACATAGAAATTCCTATGGCTCTTGGTCTGATAGCAACACACACTACAACTGCTCAGGTTCCTGGTGTTAAAGCTATTCTATACGGAGAAATGGTAAATGGTAAGAGAAATCCTAATCTAGCTTATTACAGAAATATCAAAACAGGTGAGACAGCTGATGTTTCTCCTGCTGTAGCTGCTGCTAATCCTCAAAAATATGAGAAAGTTCCTGCTGCAACTGTAATGATTAAAGACGGTGGTCTTGCTTATGCCGATCTTCTAAAATGGAGAGAGTCAGGTCACAAAGGTGATACTCCTGATAGTAGCTATGCAAACTATAACAATCCTCAATATCAAAGATATATGGGCTTTGGTAAACTACTTGTTCAAGTTGCTCAAGAGAAATATGGTAAAGCTGACTCAAGAACAATTGCTAAACTAGCTAACAATCCAGAAGTAGTAAAACAAGTTGCTACAAATATGGTTCCTGATGTATGGGGCATTTTCTGGACATTTAGAATAATGGTAGGAATTGGCTTCTTATTATTACTTCTAATGTTTGTTGGACTAGTATTACTGGCGAAAAACTCTCTTGGTAATACTAAGTTTAGTAAATTTGTCCTAAGAGTAATGACTTGGTCAATTCCACTACCATTTATTGCATGCTTATGTGGATGGTTTGTAACTGAGCATGGTCGTCAACCATGGACTGTTTATGATCAGCTTCCAACTAGCTTAAGCTCATCAGCTTTAACTGCTGCTGATATTGGTACTTCTATGCTGATATTCTTGCTAATAGATACTTCTCTATTTGCAGTATTGCTATTCTTAATGTTCAAGTATGCGAAACTAGGCCCTAGCTCATTAGGTTCTGGTAAATATCATTTTGAACAAAATAACGAAGATAAATAAGGAGAGATAAATGTTATTAGATGTTTTACAAATTATCTCTTGGCTAGTTGTTGGAGTTCTTATATTCCTAGTAGCTGCAACAGTTGGTTTTGACTTTGGTATAGGTATTCTTGCTAAATTTGTTGGTAAAGATAACTATGAAAAAAGAGCTATTATAAATACTGTAGGCCCTACTTGGGATGGTTCTCAAGTTTGGTTTATTACTGCTGGTGGTGCGCTTTTTGCTATTTGGCCACAAGTTTATGCTACAAGCTTCTCAGGCCTATATATAGCAATATTGGCTGTATTATGGGGTCTTTTCTTAAGGCCTCCTGCTTTTGAGTACAGAAAGAAAATAGATAGCGATAAATGGAGAAACTTCTGGGACTGGATGCTTGTTTTAGGTAGTATCATTCCTATAGTTGTTATGGGTGTTGCTGTTGGTAATCTATATCTTGGTTTCCCAATCTCTTATGATGATACAGCTAGACTAGTTTACGGTACTGTAACAAATGGTCAATACCAGTCTATGTGGATTACACTACTAGATCTGTTAACTCCTTTTGCTTTACTATTTGGAATATTTGCTCTAAATATGGCATTAATGCACGGTTCAACTTATGGAAAGCTTAGAACAGAAGGTGTGCTAAGAGACAGATTTAAAAAAATTAGTAATGTTACAGCTATCATATATATAGTACTATTAATAATCGCTGCAGTTTGGATAGCATTTATCCCGGGTTATCAATATAGCACTAGCCCTGGCTTTACATATGCTTCAGATGCTTTAAACCATGCTTATACTGCAGGTAAAATAACAACAGACTATTCATGGTACTATAACTTTAACCATGCTCATATCTGGATGTGGTTTGCACCTGTTTTAGCTTTCGTTGGTGCTATCCTTGTTATTATATTTAACAATAAGGATAAGGATGGTTCAGCATTCTTAGCAAGTTTAGCTTCATTGCTTGGAGCTGTATTGACTGTTGGTTTTGCACTATTCCCATTTGTTATGGTATCTAATGTTGGTGATTACAAATATAGCTTGACTATATTTAATGCTAGCAGTAGCCAAACTTCATTAATAGGTATTCTTATAGCTGCTGTTATAATACTTCCGATAGTATTTAGCTATACTTTCTTTGTATATAAGAAAATGTGGGCAAATGGTCGTAGAACATCTGCTGAAGAAATAAAAGCTAACTCACATGAAATGTACTAATAACAAAGGAGATTTATTATGTTTTATTTAGTATGGATAGTTTCTGCATTTGTAGCGGTTGGCATAGGTTGCTTTGTCGCAGGCAAAATGGATAAAAGAGAAGACTAATCATAATTTTTTACCATCTTATATTTTTTTTATCTCTCTATTGGTATAGAATTTCGTAATCAAACATTATCAAATATTAAATTATTATGAAAAAACTATTCTATACATCAATTCTTAGTGTATTCCTTTTTACATTCGGCTACTGTGATATCATTGTAGGAACCACTGGAGATTATTTACCTTTTTCCAACTACAATAAGACAACTCACACATTTAGTGGCAAGGATATACAGCTTATAAAAGAGTTTGCTAAATCTAACAATGAAAAAGTTAAGTTTGTTAAAACTACTTGGAAAACAGCTGCAGATGATCTTAAATCTAATAAATTTGAAGTTTTCGTAGGAGGGATGACAATAACTGCACAACGTAAAAAAGATTTCTTATTCTCAACTCCTTTAGAAGTATTTAGAAAAGCAGCAATGACAGCATGCAAAAACCTAAGTAAATATAAAAGTTTCAAAGATATAGATAGCCCTAAAACTTTAGTCATTGAAAATAGAGGCGGTACTAACGAAAAATTTGCATTACAAAACCTTAAAAAAGCGAACCTTCTAATAATAAGTGATAATAAAGAAGCAGTGAAGTCTGTAACTAGTGGTTTTGGTAATATTCATCCTGATATAATGATTACTGATAGTGTAGAAATAAAATATCAACACTCTATAAACCCACAAGTATGCCAAATACCTGTACAGATAGACAAAAATAGCTCTTTTAAAGCTTTTATGTTTAATAAAACAGCAGATGGCAAAAAACTAGCTAATCAATTTGACCAATGGTTAAAAAATAATCCAAAAATCTTTAAAGCATATACCAAATCATAGTTAGTGATTCTAATTTCACCCTAATGTATAAATAGAAAATTATAATACTTCTTTAATATAGATTTCATGACTACCCTTTAGCTTTTAATAGAGATTCTAAATTTAAAATAATAGTAGCTACTAGACAGATAATAAAAGATGGAATACTCCAATCATCCATAACAACACCTTGAAAAACAAGAACAATAACAGGTACGGTAGTAACAAACCGAGAATATATATAAGGCTTGAGTTTATATAATGCAACTTGACTAAAAAAGCTAGGCAAAATCATTCCCAACATAGCCATAACAATAAATATTAGAATAATTCTTATAGAATCAATCGAGTCAATAGTTGCAACAATATGATCACCAAAAATCAACCATAACAATAACGATACCCCCCATAAGAAAAAGAGTCTTATAGAAAGTATAGCTGTACTAGAGAAACTATATTTACTAGAGAAATTAAAAGCAGTAATACGATACATACCTGTAAAAACACCTGTTAGAATACCACTAATAACACCCATCACAGAATGCTCTGGCATAAATACTATACAAAGAATAATTGTAATAATTGATAAACTCGAGCCAATAAAATTTAATAATGAGAATTTTCTATATATAAGATTAACATAGGCAAAAGCAGCAAGAAAATCTACCGTTATACTAAATCGGGCTGAGGATTCTACCGTTGCAAGGTAACTAAAAACCCACATTAATGAAACATATATTGAAACTATAATAAATTCTTTCTTCTTTGCTCCAAATACAAAACTAAAATTTTGACGTAATTTTCCTTTGCAGGCCTCAACAAAATTAAAAAAAATTATTGCTATCGTACAACTTAGAAACAAGACAAAAAAAGCATTATAGTTTTGCCCTATTTTATAAACCAAAATCTGCGAAGCAATAAAGCTAATTATATAAAGATAAACATATACTACACCCATATGACTTTCTTCCTTTTTGTCTTTCTAACAAAACTATTTTAGATATATACTATTATTTGAGACTTCATTATACTGCGAATATTTTTGAACTATAGCCTATATAACATAGCAAAGTAATTTAAATGAAATATCTATAACATTTACAGATTATTTTCCACTGTGTTACCATATGAAACATATCTCAAATTATATAAATAAGCTATGCTTAGAGTATATCGTGTCTCTTTAATTTTTAGCTGTTTGGTCTTATTAGTAGGTCTAATGTCTATAGACTTTATAAGCCCTTCTTTACCATATATAGAAAAAGACTTTGACACATCACAATCAATACTCAAAAATAGTGTTCTTATATATATGCTTATCCTTGGAATTTTTCAATTACCATATGGTTTTTTAAGTGATCGGTACGGTCGTAAAAAGCTCGTTTTAATATCTCTAAGTATAACAATATTAGGAATAATGATAACCGCATTTTCTCAAGAGATAATTTCTTTTTATTTAGGAAGAATAACAACTGCAATTGGTAGTGCTGGATGTGCTGTAATTAGTAGATCTATAATCGCTGATGTTGCACACAATTCAAAAAGACTAAAAAAATCATTCTCAATATACGCTCTAGCAAGTCAAATCTCCCCATGTATTGCGCCTGTATTAGGAGCATTTATACAATCGATTAGTTCATGGAGATTCTCTTTAATTACATTAATGTTTATAAATATTGTAGCTTTTTTACTTATTCTTAGCTTGATGCCAGAGACCCTAAGAGTTATAAAGTATAAAATAAATTTAAAAGATACCATTAACAAATATCTATACTTCTTCAAAAATAAATATTTTTTTACCATGTGTCTTTTTTCTGCGCTGGTATATGTTTACTCCATAAGTTTCTATAATATGCTGCCTTTCGTACTAAATAATTTGCATATTAATGTTGTAACTAATGGCTTTATAAACAGTATTTATGCATTAAGTCTGATTAGTGGAGCCTTTTCGCTACAACGCTTTTTCTATAAATATTCTTCTGAGAAAATCCTTAATATTATAGTTAAAGCTTATCTAATCTATTTTATAATATTTTGTGTGATATTACTGATATATACAAATATTTTTACTATAGCAATTTTTGGAATAGGTACGGCATTTTTATGTGGTATTACAGCACCTTTAATACTATCAATGTGTATGCAAAGCTTAAAAGAGAATAAAGGAGTAGCCAGTGCCGTTCAAAGTTCTATAAAAATGTTTTTTACAGGAGTTGGATTAATATTTTTCTCATATATAGAACTTACAAATATAACTGAGATAACTATTATCTATATTTGTTTAGGTATTCTTGCAATCTTCTTATGGACTATAGCAAAGAAAGCTAGCCCAACTCAATAGGATCTATATCAAAATAGACCTTAATCGTACTTTTGATATTACAACATACATTTTGATTCACCCACTTTATCAGCAGATTTATTTCAGCACGCTTTTTTGATGTTAATAGCAAGCTATAGCGATAAACATTATTCTTTTTTAAATGTAATGCTGGCAAAGGTTTTGATACTTGTACATTTTCACAGTCTTTTAATTTTAAATATATATCATTTAGCAAATTTAAAATTTCTTGCTCTTTTTTCGACTCAGCTATTATTTGAGCCTGGTATGTATAAGGTGGATAACTCGCATACTTTCTTTGCTCCAAAAGATAATCAAGAAACTCTAAATAATCCTTATTTACTAACAAGTCTAAAAGTTTATTTTCTGGTTGATACGTTTGCAGCAACACTATACCAGGTTTATCAGCCCTTCCAGCTCTACCTGAAACTTGAATTATCATTTGTGCTGTTCTTTCAATTGCATGAAAATCAGTACTATATAAGCCTGCATCGATATTTATTAAACCAACTAAAGTGATATTTTCAAAATGATGACCTTTAGCGATCATCTGAGTACCAACTATAATATCAACCATATTATCATTAATCATCTGATTGATATTGTGAAGGTCACTAATAGTTTTTATATTTGAACGATCAAAACGAACAACTTTATTATATGGGAATTTGGCTTCTAAACGAGATTGAACCTTTTCTGTGCCTGTACCATAAGTAAATAAATCTTGTTCACTACAACTTGGACACACCGTTACTAAAGGTTTACGTGAGCCACAGAAATGACATTCTAAGTACTGATATGGATAAGTATGTAAAGTATAAGGTTTATCACACCTATCACATTCAACAGCCTCACCACAGCTATTGCAAACTAAGGCTTTCGCAAAACCTAACTTATTTATAAAAATCAAAGACTGCTGATGAGCTGTGATATTCTGCTCTAAAAGATTAAAAAGTGTATTACTAATTCCATTATCAACAATTTTTGATTTTAAATCGAGAAGTTGAATTGGTGTCTTATAATTATTTAATGCTCTATTTTGTAACTTAAGCAATTTATACTTACCAATCAAACTATTATAGTAGCTTTGTATTGATGGTGTTGCACTTCCTAAGATCACAGGAATACCTAACTGGCTAGCTCTAAATATAGCAATATCGCGAGCGTTATACCTAACACTGCTCGTTTGTTGCTTAAAAGAGCTATCGTGTTCCTCATCAATGATAACAATGCCTAAATCTTTAAAATCAGTTAGTACTCCACTTCTTGTTGATATAACAATATCTGCGTCACCTTGTTTAATTTTTAACCAATTAGTAAGTCTTGCCTTGTCACTTAATTTAGAATGTAGTGCAACGATATTTTTATTAGGAAATCTACTTTCAAAACGTTTTATTGTCTGAGGAGTCAAATTTATCTCTGGAACCATTACAAGCACTTGCTTTGAATCCGCTAAATATTTGTCTATAGCTTGCAGATAAATCTCTGTTTTTCCACTACCGGTAACTCCATAAAGTAAAAATACATTAAAACCTGTTTCTGATAATATACTGCTTAATACATTACTTTGCTCTTCAGATAAATCCTTAGGCTTATCGTACTTTATACCTTTTATAGATTCTTTTAACTTATATGACTTTTTAAGAATACTCTTTTCAAAAAGCTTATTAATAACGTAAATAGAAGCTAATTGTTTTAGATCTTCATATTTAATAGAGCCAGTTTGTTTGAGAGTAGTAATTAACTCTTGTTGCTTAGAGGTTAATTTATGATTTTCTAGATTTTTAAAATCAATACATACATAAGTATCTTGTTGAGGTTTGATGATTTCACTCTTAAAGAAATCATTTGGTAAAGCTAAACGTATTGCAGTGTATAGATCACAACAGTAATATTGTGAAATCCAAGTTATCAAATTTTGTATGTCAGATCTTATAGGGCTATCTATAAATTTGAATATTGGTTTAACCTTTTCAATTTCATAGTCAACCTCAATATTTTTGGCAATTATAAAACCTATTAATTGGCGCTTACCAACATTGACTAGTACTCGATCGAATAATCTAATATCACTTTTATCAGTACTATAATCAAGCACATATGCTGGTGGCACAGCTAATGCGACTTTGACAATCATTACGCAGATTCCGTGATAACTTTTGAATTTTTATACCAAAAATAAAATCCATAAATAGCGGTAAGAAGAAAGATAAAGTTTTGTAAAACTTGACCATATAATTGTTGCTGATACATCACAAAAACAAAATATAGATCAGAAATTATCCAAATCACCCAATTCTCCATAAACTTCTCTATAGTCATTATAATTGCGGTAAATGTAATCCCAGTCAGTAAGCCTGTTGATACAATATCTTCTGAGCCTGTAAAATAGTTAAAAGCTAAACAAAATATACATAATGCTATTGTATAAAGTATATACCTAAAATAGTCCGAAGCTTTCATCCATTTAATAACATCATCGCTATCTATACCCTGAGTACTCCATTTATACCAACCATAGCCAAAAAATACCACATACACAATTTGTAATAATACCAACGAATAAGTACCTTTCATCGCAAATAGAAAAAGTAATATTATAGCTCCTACAATACCTAACGACCATGACCACACTTTTAGCCTAGCTAGATATATTGTATATAAAACATTTATTATAAGAGCTGAGTAGTCGAGAAATTTAAATAACATAGTTCATAGTAACCTTTTTAGAAACATTCATACAATTTTATATCGAGATCTTTATACAGATCTGATTTTATCGTATTAATCTTTCTAATTGAACTAGTTTTAAAGTTAATTGTTGGATTAAATGCTAAATATACTTTATGTAAGCTTAGATTAAAAACATCACAGTTCAAGTAGCAAATATCTTGAGCAGTTATTCTGATAATATTTGCCTTTTCTAAATCATATAAAACCTGCTTAACTTTATCATAATCAGCAACAGCAGCACTCTTATATATATCAGAAATACTCATACCGTTTTTGAGTTCTCTTTGTACAATATGCAAATCTTTAAGAATATTAACACTTATACTCAAATCGTCTCTTTTTACCTCTTTCTTAAAATCTAGGGTAATCTTCATATACTGCATAGCTCTAATCATAACAGCACCCAACAGTGTTATATGCCAAGTAATATAAACCCAAAGAATAAATATCGGAATTAAAGAAAGTGAACCATAAATAACAGAATATGTAGGTACATAAAACATATACAAAGAGAAAATCTTCTTAGCCATTGAAAAAACTATAGCTACTAAAAATGCTGCAAATAATGCAACTCTAGAGTTAATTTTTGTATTAGGCAGAATCTTATAAACTACAAAAAAACCACCTGTTAAGAAAATAAGTGATAAGAAATTTAATAAATACTGCTCAATACCAGCACCTTTAAAAAACCATGTCATCGATATGATATAAGTAGTTGAGATAAAAACAAAACCCATTAATAATGGTCCCATTGTCATCAAAGCCCAATAAACCAATAAGCTTTGTACCATTGGGCGCTGCTTATTTACATAAAATATTTTATTTAAAGTAATTTCCAATCTTTTGATCATTAAAAATATAACCACTAATAAGACAACAACCGAAGTAACAGGCAAGCTCGTCATCTTATCAGATAGAGAGGTAATATATTGCTGAACAGTTGTTGCCGTTGCAGGTAACATATTATCAAATAAGAAGTTCTGGATATTATCAGAAAGAGAACTAAATGCATTAAAAGCATTCAAAATATTTATTATAATGAAAAAAGCTGGTACGATAGCAAACAAACTAGCTAATGTTATAGACGCTGCCACTGTTGGGCACTCTTTACGGAAATATTCCTTAAATACCCAAAGCCAATAGTTTTGGAAAATGATTAAATATTTTTTACACAATCGAATACTAAACATAGAACAGACAACATGAAAAACATATTAATACTATACTACAGCCAAGGTGGAAGTACAAAGAAAATGGCTCATACAATAGCTCTAGGAGTTGAAGCTACAGGAGCTACGGCAACGATACGCACTGTACCAAACATATCTGCAAAAACCGAGAAAATTGATCCTATAATACCAGAAGATGGCGACCTATATGCTACAAAAGAGGATTTGGCTAACTGTGATGGCCTTATCGTAGGTAGTCCAGCATACTTTGGTAATATGGCATCACCTCTTAAGTATTTCTTAGAAATAAATAGCGATTTATGGTTTAAAGGTAGCCTTATAGGTAAGCCTGTCGGTTTTTTCACTGCTGCTTCTGGAATGCATGCAGGACATGAGAGTACTTTACTATCAATGATGATCCCTTTTATGCACCATGGATGCCTAATCGTTGGTGTACCATATAGTGAGCAAGCTCTTGAGCATACTAAAACAGGGGGTACTCCTTATGGTGCTTCACATCTAAACACTTTATCTCCAAATAAAACAATGTCAGAGGATGAGATAAAAATATGTAAAACCTTAGGAAAAAGAGTCTCTGAGATTGCTAATAAACTTTCAAAATAAGGAGTATCTGTGAAAAAGCACACCTATCTAACTATCTTCCTATTGAGCATATTCTTAACAAGTTGCTCAAGCACTGATCCAAGCTATTCTGCAAACTCCGTAGGTCAAGTATCTCAGGTTGAACAAGGTAAGATATTAGACATTCAAAAAGTAAATATAAAAGGCTCTAATAACGCCGGTACTAGAGTTGGTGGACTAGCTGGAGGACTTGGTGGAGCTCTTGCTGGTAGTGGTAATATATTTACAAGCATCGCTGGGTCTATAGGTGGTGCTTTAGTTGGAGGTATTGCAGGTGGTGCAACACAAGAGGCTATCACATCATCAAAAGGATATCAGTTCACTATTAAGCTAAATAGTGGAAAGACTTTTGCAATATTACAAGAAGATAATAACAACCTTAAAGTAGGAGATCAGGTAACTGTATACATCTCAGGTAACAACACTAGAATAGTTCCTGCTAAATCAAGCTAGTCAACAACTCTACGATATGTTTCCATAAATTTTTGATTTTATATATAGGGAGTGTTGCAATCTAAGCAATAATTGGAGTAAATTTTGAAAATCTACATTTCTTGTCTAAAAAATGACTATAGCC
>NZ_JBGCTX010000030.1:0-29523 GCF_041102755.1 Francisella sp. 19X1-34 | reverse complement strand
GTTTTTCGCTTATTTTAACCTAAAAACACTACTAAACCCTTAATTTACAATGCTTTTAATTCCGAACTGAGGTTAATATAGAGATATAAATAAAATCATTATTCTATTTCTAAATCCTTTTCATATAATGAGAACTATAGTTAATCCTAAAGAAATATGTCATTCTACGACTTGATCGTAGAATCTAATTTAAGACTCATAATGAGTAGATCCTATGGTCAAAGCCATAGGATGACAAAAATGGTTTCAAAAGATATTTGGTTTAACTATATATTTGAATGTGGGACTCTGAAATAATTTCAGTATGACATTTTTGATTTGTAATAAGCTATATAACACATTTTATATGTGTTATAAATATAAGCTGTATTTTATATATAAATTTGGAAAAAATCTAAAGAAAAAATTAGAAAAATATTTTATTTGATAACTGGATCTAGTTCGCCAGCTTCATACTTTTGAAACATTGTTTCAAGTGAAATAGGCTTTATCTTACTAGCCATACCTGCACTTCCAAATGCCTCATATCTAGCTTGACAGATTTCAGACATTGCTACTTTTGCTACAGCATTATATTTACGTGGATCAAACTCTGCAGGATTTTCCGCCATAAATCTTCTAACTGCACCTGTTGCAGCCATACGTAGATCTGTATCGATATTTACTTTACGCACACCAAACTTGATAGCTTCAACGATTTCTTCTACAGGTACACCATAAGTTTCACCCATAGCACCACCATAAGTATTAATAACCTCTAACCAGTCTTGTGGTACAGAAGATGAACCATGCATTACCAAGTGAGTATCAGGAATTCTTGCATGAATCTCTTTTACTCTGCTTATAGACAAAATATCACCTGTAGGTGGCTTAGTAAATTTATAAGCACCATGTGAAGTACCTATAGCAATAGCTAAAGCATCAACCTTTGTCTTTTTAACAAAATCAGCCGCTTCTTCTGGATCCGTAAGCATTTGATCCATAGATAATGTACCCTCAGCACCAACACCATCTTCTTCGCCAGCTTGACCTGTCTCTAATGAACCAAGACAACCTAACTCACCTTCAACAGAAACTCCACAAGCATGAGCCATATCTGTAACAGTCTTTGTAACATTTACATTATATTCATAGTCAGAAGGAGTTTTGCCATCTGATCTTAAAGAACCATCCATCATTACAGATGAAAAACCTAACTGAATAGATCTTTGACAAACTGATGGGGACGTACCATGATCTTGATGCATACATACTGGAATATGTGGATATTCTTCTATTGCTGCTAAAACTAAATGTCTGATAAACGGAGCACCTGCATATTTTCTAGCTCCTGCAGAGCCTTGTAAGATTACTGGTGAATTTACTCTATCTGCAGCTTCCATTACAGCTCTAACCTGTTCAAGGTTATTCACATTAAAAGCTGGCAGTCCATATCCATGCTCAGCGGCATGATCTAGTAATTGTCTTAATGAAACTAAAGCCATTTTTTATCTCCTTATCTTACTTGACCTGCAACTATTACTTTAATCTTATTTGTACTTCCATGTACACCCATACTATCTCCGCTAGTCAGAACAAAAACATCTCCGCTCTTAGCTAGTTTTCTACTTTCTAACTCTATAGAAGCTGATCTATTAACATATAATTTAGACATTCTAGTTGAATCAAAATATATTGGCACAACTCCTCTAAATAAAGTCATAGCCCCAAGCGTAGGAGCATTACGTGATAATGCATAAATAGGCAAATCACTATTTATACGTGACATCCAGCGTGAAGTATTACCACCTTCTGTTAAGACTATCAAACCTTTTGCACTAATTTCATTAGCAATCTTTACAGCTGCTACTGATACAGCTTGATCCACACGGTCACAACTACCAATTTTAGGCTTTTTAACCATGTGGCTATATTTACTATGCTCTGCTGAATCACAAATACGTGACATAGCCTCAATAGTCTCTACTGGATATTTACCTACCGCAGTTTCAGCTGAAAGCATCACAGCATCAGTACCATCAAATACAGCATTTGCAACATCAGATGCCTCTGCACGCGTTGGTGAAGAGTTTTCAATCATTGACTCCATCATCTGAGTAGCTGTAATAGAACCTTTTTCATTCTGACGAGCTGTTGTGATTATTAGCTTTTGAGCAGCAGGGACATTCTCATCACCAATCTCTACAGCTAAATCACCACGAGCTACCATCACAAGGTCAGAAGCATCAACGATACCTCTTAAGTTTTCTTCTATGACAGCTTCTGCTCTTTCGATCTTAGCAACCATCGCAGGCTTCCAACCAGCTTCATTTACAAGTTGGCGTGCATATTCCATATCCTTGCCATCCCTAACAAATGATACAGCTAAGAAGTCTACTTGAAGCATCGCAGCTATTTTAATATCTTCTTTATCTTTATCAGTAAGAGCAGGAGCTGTAAGCCCACCGCCTTTTTTATTGATACCTTTATTATTAGAAACCTTACCGCCAACTACTACTTTAGTAACAGCTTTATTCCCCTTCACAGAGTCAACTTCTAAAACGATCTTACCATCATCAACTAGTAAAATATCACCTTTTTTTACATCTTGTATTAATTCTTTATAATCAATACTCACTGCATTTTCATCGCCATCTTCAAGGCCTAAATCTGCATCAAGAGTAAATTTTTGACCTTTCTTAATCTCTACAGAACCTTTCTTGAATTTTGACAATCTAATTTTAGGACCTTGTAAATCAGCTAAAATACCAACATAAGTATCTTGCTCTTTTGCAATCTGACGGATCAAATCTACTCTTTTACGATGATCTTCGGCAGAACCATGCGAGAAATTACATCTTACTGCATTTACTCCTGCTTTAATCATTGACGTTAAAGCTTCTCTAGATTCACTAGCTGGACCAAGAGTAGCTAAGATTTTTGTTCTTCTCATATAAATAAACCTTTAAATTATTTTTTTGCTTTTTGTATTAGCATTTCTATAGCTGGTAATTTTTTACCTTCTAAAAGCTCTAAAAATGCTCCTCCGGCTGTCGATATATAAGAAACTTTATCTTTTATATCAAACTTTTCTATAGCAGCAATTGTATCACCACCACCAGCAACTGAAAAAGCATCTGATTCTGCAATAGCTAAAGACAAAGCTTTTGTACCTTCTGCAAAATTATCAAATTCAAAAACTCCCAAAGGACCATTCCAAAGGATAGTGTTTGCTTGTTTTAAACATTCAGTTATATATTCTTCTGACTTAGGACCAATATCCAAGATCATATCATCATGAGCAATATCATGAACATCTTTTATTATAGCTTCAGCACTTTCATCGAACTTTTTAGCGACTCTAACATCTCTTGGTATCGGAACTACGATACCTTTCAAATTAGCCTCTGCTATGATTTCTTTAGCTTCAATAACAAGATCTTCCTCATATAGTGAAGCACCGATATCATAACCTTGAGCTTTTAAAAAAGTATTTGCAATGCCTCCACCAACTACTAAAATTTCTACTTTTTTTAGTAAATTATGCAAGACCATTAATTTAGTAGATACTTTAGATCCACCAACAATAGCTGCCATTGGTTCCTTAGGTGCTTTGAGAACTTTCTCTAGGGCACTAACTTCTTTAGCTAAAAGAAGTCCTGCACATGCTACCGGAATAAATTCAGCAACACCATAGGTTGAAGCCTGTGCTCTATGCGCAGTAGCAAAAGCATCCATAACAAAAACATCACCAAGACTAGCTATCTTCTGAGATAGTTGCTCATTAGATTTTTTCTCACCTTTATTAAAACGAACATTGTCACACATAACAATTTCGCCAACTTCAACATTAACTCCATTTAACCAATCTTTTGCAAATTTAACTGGCTTATTAATAATTTGGGATAATGCTTCTGCCACAGGCTCTAATGAAAACTGAGGATCATATTCACCCTCAGTAGGACGACCAAGGTGAGACATCAAAATAACAGCCCCGCCTTTGTCTAAAATATATTGAATTGTTGGAATAGCAGCCTCAATTCTAACTTTACTTGTAACTTTGCCATCTTTGACAGGTACATTAAAGTCTACACGAACAAGAACTCTTTTACCTTTTAAATCAACATCTCTTAAAGTTAGAAAATTCATAACTTACTCCAGATTTATAAAGCTCCAAAATATTCTACTACTCTAACCATTTGGTTTGTATAAGACATTTCATTATCATACCAAGATACAACTTTAACTAATGACTTATTTCCAAGTGAAGTAACTTTAGTTTGAGTTGCATCAAATAAAGAGCCTTCTGAAATTCCAATGATATCGCTAGATACTAACTCTTCTTCAGTATAGCCAAAAGAGTCATTAGCAGCAGCTTTCATTGCAGCATTTACTTCTTCAGCCGTAACACTCTTAGATACTACAGCAACAAGTTCAGTTAAAGAGCCAGTAGGTACAGGAACACGTTGTGCAGCACCGTCAAGTTTACCAGCTAATTCTGGGATAACTAAACCAATAGCTTTAGCTGCGCCAGTTGAGTTAGGAACAATATTTGCAGCAGCAGCTCTTGCACGACGGAAATCATTTTTTGCATGAGGAGCATCTAAAGTATTTTGATCACCAGTATATGCATGAATAGTAGTCATAAAACCACTTTCAATCGTTGCTAAATCATGTAAACCTTTAGCCATAGGAGCTAAGCAGTTAGTTGTACAAGATGCAGCAGATATGATCTTCTCATCTGCATTTAATATATCATGATTAACACCAAATACTACTGTTGGCAGGTCATTACCAGCAGGAGCAGAAATAACTACTTTCTTAGCACCAGCATCTATATGAGCTTGTGATTTTGCTTTTGATACATAAAAACCTGTACACTCTAGTACAACATCTACATTTAACTCACCCCATGGTAAGTTAGCAGCATCTTTTTCTGCATATATTTTAATTTCTTTACCATCTACAACTATAGAATCTTCTTTTGCTGATGTTACAGCTGCTTTTGAGAATCTACCTTGAGCAGAATCATACTTTAATAAATGTGCTAACATTTTTGGATTTGTTAAGTCGTTAATCGCAACAATTTCTACTCCGTCTTTCTCAAACATTTGACGGAAAGCTAAACGACCAATTCTACCGAAACCATTAATTGCAACTCTCATTATTAATCTCCTTAAGATATTATCTTGCGAAAGTTATTACACATATTTAGCAACTATGTTGCTAATATTCTCTACAGTAAAGCCAAAGTGTTTAAATAAATCTGCAGCTGGTGCTGATTCACCAAAACTATAGATTCCTTTGACTTCACCACCAGCCTTCGGCATATATTTATACCACGTATCAGGCTGTGCCATTTCAACAAAAACAGCTGGAATATCATTCTTGATTACTGATTTTTTATACTCTTGAGATTGAGCATCAAAAACTTCTACACATGGTATAGAAGCAACATTTATTTTTATACCTTTAATTTCAAATTCCTTAGCTGTATTTATAGCTAATTCAACTTCTGAACCTGTTGCAACAATCGTTGCTTTTGCATCTGCATGTTCTTTAACTAAATAACCTCCTTTTGAGACTTTAGCTACTTGTTCTTGATTTTCAACAGCAGGCTGCAATCCTTGACGAGTTAAAACCATAACACTTGGAGTGTCTTTTGATTTAACTGCCTCTTGCCACGCAATCATTGTCTCAATTGTATCAGCAGGCCTCCAAACATTTAAATTTGGTATTAATCTTAAACTTGGTACATGCTCAATTGGCTGGTGCGTTGGACCATCTTCACCTAATCCAATAGAGTCATGCGACATAACATGAACTACTGGTTGTTTCATAAGTGCTGACATTCTAATAGCATTTCTGGAGTAATCACTAAATACTAAGAATGTACCACCATAAGGTTTTAACCCACCATATAAACTTAAACCATTCATAATAGCGGCCATACCGAACTCTCTAACCCCATATGAAAGATAGTTAGCTCCATCATCGGTGTTGTTTAACCAAATAGAGCCACTCCAGTTAGTATTATTAGATCCTGTTAAATCTGCTGAACCACCAAACATCTCTGGCATTTTGCTACATAAAACTTCTAAAGCCATTTGAGATGCCTTACGAGTAGCCACTTTTACAGGGTTTTCTAACTGAGAATTAATATACTCACTTACAGCAGTATTTAACTCAGAAGGTAGCTCTTTATTTAAAACTCTACTTAATTCTTCAAATTTAGGGCTATGTTTATAAGCACTCCAGACTTTCTGCCAATTTTCTTCTAAAACTTGGCCTTTTTCTTTTGCATCCCAATACTTATATACATCTTGAGGTACCTCAAATGCTCCATATTTCCAATCTAACTCTTTTGCAGCGGACGCTCTCTCTTGATCACTCAACGGTGAGCCATGTACAGAAGCTGTCCCTGCTTTTTCAGGTGACCCAAAGCCAATAACAGTTTTGCAACATATTAAAGTAGGTTTGTCTTGTTCAGCTTTTGCATCAATAATAGCTTGCTCTATAGCTGTGAAATCATGACCATCAACATTTTTAATAACATTCCAACCATAAGCTTCAAATCTTTCAACAGTGTTATCTGTGAACCACCCTTTAGTATCACCATCAATAGAAATACTATTATCATCCCAAAAAGCTATTAATTTGTTTAACCCTAAAGTTCCAGCTAAAGAACATGATTCATGAGAAACACCTTCCATTAAACAACCATCTCCCAAAAATACATAAGTATGGTGGTCTATCACTTTTGTTCCAGATGTATTATATCTTTGCGATAAAAGTTTTTCTCCTAAAGCCATCCCAACAGCATTTGCTACACCTTGGCCTAGTGGTCCAGTAGTTGTTTCAACACCTGCAGTATAACCGTACTCTGGGTGGCCAGGAGTTTTTGAATGAAGTTGTCTAAAATCTTTAATATCATCAATCGACACATCATAACCTGATAAATGTAATAATGAATATAAAAGCATTGAACCATGACCATTCGAAAGTATAAACCTATCGCGATTTATCCAATTTGGATTCTTAGGATTATGTTTCAGGAACTTTGTCCATAAAACTGTCGCAATATCAGCCATACCCATAGGCATACCAGGATGTCCTGATTTAGCTTTTAATGTTGCATCAATAGATAAAAACCTTATAGCGTTTGAAACTTCTTGAGGAATCGATAAAGACATTAGTATTTGACCTTTTATTTGTAACTGTTAAAACACAAAAACTTTAATTATTACGATAATACAGTAGAGACTTCCATAAAACAAGAAATCACGCTAGAATGTTACAACTAAAGATTACTATTTACTAAAATGAAAGATAGTTATTATCAAATAAACTATGCTGTGTATGCTAAGCAAAAAAGGGAGTTAGAAAACTTTAAAATAATATTAGAACATCCCGAAGAAATTACTACCTTAATTCAAAACACACCTCAGGATTTTAAATGCAATTTCTCATTTTTTGAGGAAAAAAACCACGCATGTATAAAGTATGATATTTGTGCAACTATTAAACTAATTTGTCAAAACACTTTAGAACCTTTTGATTATGAGTTTAAAGTGTCAAATAGTATAATAATCGTAGAGGATGATAGATCAGCTACTGATAGTTTGAATGAACCTTTCATATGCGATAAATCAGTAATAGATCTACGTGATATACTAAAAGAAGAAATACTTCTAGACTTACCATTGGTGCCAAAAAAAGATTCTAGCACTTGTAAAAAAGTAAAAAAACATTCATACTATAGCGAACAAGAAAATGTTACAAAAGAAAAAAAGAATCCTTTCGAGGTTCTCAAAAGTCTTAAAACAACATAATTTCAGTAATAAATAAAAAATAAGAGGTTAACTAAAATGGCTGTACAACAGGTTAAAAAAAGCAGATCAAGAAGAGATATGAGAAGATCTCACGACGCTTTAACATCTCCAACTTTGTCTACTGACAAATCAACAGGTGAATTACACTTAAGACATCACGTGTCACCTAATGGTTTTTACAAAGGAAAAAAAGTTGTAAACACAAAATCTGAAGACTAATAATTTCGTAAAACTACTTTAGTAACCCGTTTATTAGAGAGTATTTTTTTAATAAGCACGACTAACTATCTATATAGGAAATTTTATTTATCATGAGTTATAAGATATCTATAGATGCTATGGGTGGTGATAATGGTTTAAATACCACAATCCCCGCAGCTCTTGAAGCAGTAAAGAAAGACTCTAATCTACAGGTTGTACTTGTTGGTGATCACCACAAAGTCAAAAGAGCTTTAGACAGATACTCAAAGGTAAAGAAAATAAAACTGCCTGTATTACAAAGAGTAGCTATCCATCATGCTAGTGAAACTGTTGCTATGGATGAATCTCCTTCAATTGCTGTGAGAAAAAAGAAAGACTCCTCTATGAGAGTAGCTATCAACCTTGTTAAAGACGGTACTGTTGATGCTTGCGTTAGTGCCGGAAATACTGGTGCTTTGATGGCAACATCAAAATTTGTACTAAAAACTGTTAATGGTGTTGATCGCCCTGCTATTGTGTATGCACTTCCTGCATACAATAGAGAAACTAAACAGTTAAGCAAAACTTATATGCTTGATCTTGGAGCTAACGTTGTTTGCTCTTCTGAGCAACTTTTCCAATTTGCAATAATGGGATCAATACTGGCTGCTAGTTCAAAAGGAGTTACTGAGCCTAGAGTTTCACTACTTAATATTGGTGAGGAAGAAATGAAAGGTTTAGACAACATTAAAAATGCTGCTAAACTACTACAAGGATGTGACTTTATTAACTATCAAGGTTATATTGAAGGTAAGTACATTTTTGATGATTCTACTGATGTTATTGTTTGTGATGGCTTTGTAGGAAACGTCTCATTAAAAACTATGGAAGGTAGTTTAAGACTTATTGAATCACTAATCAAAAAATCAATGAGAGAGACTTCTTGGTTAATGAAAATTCCTCTAATAATGGCTCTACCATTTTTCAAAAAAATGAAAACAGGTATGAACCTTGATAGTTTTAATGGTGCCTCTCTATTAGGCTTAACTGGAATTGTTGTGAAAAGCCATGGTAGCGCTAGTGCTAATGCTTTTGAAACAGCAATTTATGAAGCAATCAAAGAAATTAAATATAATATTCCTAAAACAATTCAAGAATCTCTAGAAAAAGTTCTTTAATCTTTTTATTCATGATACAATAATTTTTGAGTCCTAAGCTATTTAATGCTAATTAGCTTCAGGCATTTTTTGTTATTAATCTAACTAAAATAGGTATAACTATACAATGTTTTCACAAATACTAGGTACAGGAAGCTATTTACCTGAAAAGATCTTAACTAATGAAGATATAAGTAAGTTTGTAGATACTTCAGATGAATGGATAAAGCAAAGAGTCGGAATAGAAAGACGTCATTGTGCAAATGAAAAAGAGACAACTAGCTACATGGCGACACAAGCAGCAAAGAGAGCTCTTGAAGCAGCCAATTTAGATGCTAATGATATTGATACTATTATAGTTGCCACAAGCACTGGTGATTTTATCATGCCTTCAACAGCATCTATGGTTCAACAAAATCTAGAAATAACAAACTTCAAAGTTCGCTGTTTTGATGTTTCTGCTGCATGTAGTGGTTTTGTCTATGCTCTTGATATTGCAAAACAATATGTGGAAAGTTCTAGTGCAAAAAACATCTTAGTGATTGGTGCAGAAAAAATGACTCGTGTCCTTGATTGGAATGACCGCTCTACATGTGTTCTTTTCGGTGATGGTGCAGGAGCTGTTGTCGTTTCAGCTAGTCAAGAGAAAAAAATATTATCATCACTACTGTTTACTGATGGTTCTTGCCTTGAAATGCTAAACGTCCCAAATAACCTTCCAACTACTAGAGGCCAACAAATTGATATAGATCCTTATTTAATTATGGAAGGAAACAAAGTTTTTAAATTTGCTGTTTCAAGATTATCATCTCTGGCTGATGAATTAATAACAGAGGCTGGTATAAAACCTGATGATATTGACTGGCTAGTTCCTCACCAAGCAAATTATAGAATATTAAATTCAACAGCAAAAAAAATAAATATGCCGATGTCAAAAGTTGTTACAACATTACAAGATCATGGCAATACTTCTGCAGCATCTATACCTTTAGCTTTAGATTATGCTGTAAGGAACAATCAAATTAAACCCGGAGATACAATAATTTCTGAAGCATTCGGCGCAGGATTTGTCTGGGGTGGATTTATCGCAAAAATATAATCTAGCATATAATAACTTTTGTTCAATAAGGAGATTTTAATATGTCAAAAGTAGCTATAGTTTTTCCAGGTCAAGGTTCACAGAAGTTAGGTATGCTTCAGGACTATTATGAAAAGTTTGAAACTTTTAGAAACATTATTGATGAGGCAAAACAACATCTTGGCTATGATCTATGGGATATCATCCAAAATGATCAAGATACTTTAAATAAGACTGAATTTACTCAACCTGCTCTTCTAGCTACAAGCTACGCTATTTTAATGGTTTTAAAAGAACAGAAACCTGACCTTAATATAGAGTACTTTGCTGGTCATAGTTTAGGTGAATATACGGCACTTTTAGCTGCTGGATGCATTTCATATAAAGATGCCTTACAACTTGTATCTATAAGAGGTAAGCTAATGCAAAATGCAGTTACTGATAAAGACTGTGCTATGAGCGCAATCCTAGGATTATCAAATGAAGATGTAATCCAAGCATGCCAAGAAGCGTCTGATGCTGGAATAGTTGAAGCAGCTAACTTTAACTCAACAGGTCAAGTAGTTATCTCTGGTGAAAAAGTAGCTATAGAAAAAGCTAATGTTATCGCTAAAGAAAAAGGTGCTAAACGTGCTCAAATTTTAGCTGTTAGTGTACCTTCTCATTGCTCACTAATGAAAAATGCTGCTGATAAGTTTGAAGCAGAGTTAAACAAAGTAGAGTTTAAAGAGCCATCAACAGCAGTTGTTCAAAACTTTGATGCAAAATCACATAGCAACCCTTCTGAAATAAAATCTGCTGTAATTAAGCAGTTATATAAGCCAGTGTTATGGACTCAATCAGTAGAAGAGCTTGTTGGCCTTGGTGTTTCTGAGGTTATCGAATGTGGCCCTAATAAAGTACTATGCGGACTTATAAAGAGAATAGATAAGTCATTAACTATCAAAGATACAAACACAGTAGACAGTTTAGAAAACATTTAAACAGGAGATATAAATGTCTTTAAATGAAAAAGTTGTATTAGTAACAGGTGCAAGTCGCGGAATTGGTTTTGAAGTTGCAAATACATTAGCAAGCAAAGGTGCTACAGTTATAGGAACAGCTACAACTCAAGCATCCGCAGAAAAGTTTGAAAAATCAATGTCTGATAAAGGCTATAATGCTAAAGGTATGGTTTTAAATATTTCTAATGTAGATAGCATCAAAGATTTTTTTGCTCAAGTTAAAGCAGAGAAGCTAGCTATTGATGTATTAGTAAATAATGCAGGTATTACTCGTGATAACCTAATGATGAGAATGTCTGAAGAAGAATGGAATGCTGTTATAAATACTAACCTTAGCTCCATCTTCCGTATGACAAAAGAGTGTATCCGTGGAATGATGAAAAAAAGATGGGGAAGAATTATCTCTATTGGTTCTGTAGTTGCTTCAGCTGGTAACCCTGGACAATCTAACTACTGTGCTGCCAAAGCTGGTGTAATTGGTTTTTCAAAATCATTAGCGTATGAAGTTGCTACTAGAAACATAACTGTGAACGTTGTAGCCCCAGGTTTTATCGCAACAGATATGACTGATAAGCTTACAGATGAACAAAAATCATTTATTGCGACTAAAATACCATCAGGCCAAATGGGTGAGCCAAAAGATATAGCTGCTACTGTTGCATTTCTAGCTTCAGAAGACGCAAGATATATCACTGGCCAAACACTTCATGTCAATGGTGGCATGTATATGGCTTAATTTTTGGAAAATTATTGCAAAAATGAATAAAAAATAATATTATTACAAATGAATACAAATTTTCGATTTTAAAACAAAAATAAGAAGGAAAAAATAACATGAGCGCAAACGAAGTATATGCTAAAGTAAACTCTATCATTGTTGAGCAACTAGGTGTTAAAGAAGAAGATCTTAAACCAGAAGCTTCTTTTATCGATGACTTAGGTGCAGACTCTCTAGATACTGTTGAATTAGTTATGGCTCTAGAAGAAGAATTTGATACTGAAATTCCAGATGAAGATGCTGAGAAAATCAGAACAGTTAAAGATGTTTACGACTATATTGATTCTAAAGTAAACTAATCTAAAATTATCCCAAAGTCTGTACGGGTTTTAAGTAGTCCGTGCTTTTTTCTAAAAGTATATAAACAGGTTAATTTAAATTATGAAATCTAATCGTAGAGTAGTTGTTACTGGCCTTGGTATGGTAACACCTTTAGGAAATGATGTCCCTACGACTTGGGCTAATATTTTAGCTGGAAAAAGTGGCGTAGAAACTATCACTAGTTTTGAAACTTCAGCTCCAGATATTAGCGAGTTTAAAGTTAGGTTTGCAGCAAGAATTAAAGATTTTGATGTAAATACTCTTGTAGGGAAGAAAGATGCTAAAAGAGTAGATCCATTCTGCTATTATGGTATTGCAGCAGCTAATGAAGCCTTAAAAGATGCTGGTATAGACAAAGTATCTGAAGAAGACTCTTATAGATTTGGAGTTTGCGTTAGTTCTGGAATCGGTGGTATAGAAACTTTAGAAGCTACCAAAGCAACTATTGATAAAAGAGGTCCATCAAAGATTTCTCCTTTTTGTATACCTTCATCCATTATAAATATGCTTTCAGGGATCATATCTATAAATCATGGTTTAAGAGGTCCTAATGTACCAATTGTTACAGCATGTACTACTGGTACGCATAACATTGGTATGGCAGCTAGACTAATTGCTAGTGGCGATGCAGATGCTATGCTTGCAGGAGGCTCTGAAAAAGCTAGTAATGCTATCGGTATGGGTGGTTTTGCTGCTGCTAGAGCGTTATCTACTCGAAATGATGATCCTCAAGGAGCTTCTCGCCCATGGGACAGAGATAGAGATGGATTTGTCTTAGGTGATGGTTCTGGTGTGGTTGTACTAGAAGAATATGAAAGAGCTAAGGCTCGTGGTGCTAAAATCTACGCAGAAGTTGTTGGTTTTGGTATGTCTGCTGATGGCTATCATATGACTATGCCATATGCAGCTGGTCAAGAAAGATGTGTACAAAATGCTTTAGCAGATGCTGATCTTGATAAAAACCCAGATGCTATTGACTATGTTAACGCTCATGGTACGTCAACTCCTCTAGGAGATGTTCAAGAAAGCCAAGTTGTTGAAAAAATGATTGGTCAATATAGAAAAGATCTTGTAATGAGCTCTACTAAGTCTATGACTGGACATTTACTAGGTGCAGCTGGTGCGATAGAATCTATATTTAGTATTCTTGCAATAAGAGACCAAGTAGCTCCACCAACAATCAATTTAGAAAATCTAGATGATGGTTGTAATTTAGATTATGCTGCTAACGCAGCTAAGAAAATGAAAATCGATTATGTACTTAACAATTCTTTTGGCTTTGGTGGTACAAATGGTTCTGTGATTTTCAAAAAAATCTAATATCTAGTAATTTTATAATAATCTAAGGAAAGCCACTTAAGTGGCTTTTTTCATATCTAGGAGAAAAAAATGCATATCCATATAATTAACTTAGACTACCTTGTAGAAGAAAAAGAAGTAGCAAAGATTAGACCTGCTCATAGAGATTTTTTAGATACAGGATATAAGTAAGGAATCCTTCTAGCATCAGGCCCGAAGATCCCTAAAACTGGTGAAGTAATTTTAGCAATTGGAGATATTAATGAAATCAAAGATTTTATTAAAAATGATCCTTTTTATGTAAACAATATTGCCAAATATAGTTTTAGTAGTTTTGATGCTGTTAAACACGCAATCAAGGATTAAAAAATCCATACATCATTTCTCTTTTTTTACCAAACCCTTTATCCTTTTTAACTTCAAAACCATGCTTTTGCAATTTTTTCCTTATTAAAGAACTAGATGTAAAAGTTGCAAATGAAGAACCTAATTTGGAACGCAAGGCCATATTTTGAAATAAAATATCATTCCACATTGAAATATTCCTAGCAGGTGTAAACCCATCAAGAAACCATGTATCTACTTTAGAAAACTTATATTGCTCAATATTATTAACATCATCTATAATTAACTTTAATGTTACATTCTCAAAACTAATTATATTTAGACCTTTTTGAGGTTTATATAACTCTAAAAATCTTTCATAGTTATTTAATTGTTTAAAGCCATTTAATACTTTTGATATATCCTCTAAACTCATAGGGTATTTTTCAAATGAAATAAATTCTAGTTCGGCACATTTAAGAGCTAACTTTTGCCATAGATTAAGTGTCAAAATAAAGTTAAGCCCTGCACCAAATCCAGACTCACAAATACAGAATTTTTGCTTAGAATTTAGAGATTTAAATTTATGCTCCAAAAAATTATGTTTTAAGAAGTTATAAGTACTCTCTTGTACCCCACAATCACTAGAAAAATAAAAATCATCAAAAATATCTGACTTAGGAGTATTTTGCTCCCAAATTATTTTTGCAAAATCCATAAAATATGCCCTTATATAAAATGTAAAGAAATTTCTATTAGAGAATACTAACAAGCCTATTGCTAAAAACAACTGCATGTGCAAAAATAATGTTTTGATATCACATGTGCTAAAACTGCAATGGAAAATACAGTAGAAAATACAACATCTTTTAAAAATAAGCTATTAATAACGCTAATTTGCTATCTTTGTTACTTTTATACAGCAAATATTGTGCTAGTAACTGGGTCTGTAATGCAACCCTTATCAAAGTACTTCCATGATAGTAATATAGGCTTTGCATTTACTTTTATTAATGTCGCAATGTGGTTTGCTATATTAGTGATCGGCTTTTTAATGACTAAATTTTCGATAAAACTATTGCTTATGGCAGCAGTTGCAATTGGTTTTATATCATCACTGATCACAAACATACTACCCTCAATGTTTACCTTAAAAATACTTTTAACTAGTGTAGGTATAACTGGAGGCTTGTTTATGGCTATTGGAAGTTATATGATCGTTCGTATATACAATGACCATAAAGTAAGAGCTATGAATGTAATCTTTACTGATTTCTTTTTTAGCTTTGGCGGCGCTTTAACGCCAATTTTTGCCGCATATCTAATAACACAAAGCTTCCAGTGGTATACGATATATCTAATCTTACAAGTTACTGCGATTATTATATTAATACTTTCTGCTTTTGCTGACTTTACAATATTAAACAGACATAAAGTAGCTCAAACTGCTAAATCAAACTTAAGCTTTTCAACATGGAATTTTAGTTTATATTGTATAGCCTTTGCAGCATTTTTATTTCTACTAGCACAGTTAACTATGACTAGCTACGCACAAACCTATTTCCAAGAAATATTAGGCTGGGGAACTATTGATGCAAACAAACCACTATCATATTTCTGGATGGCACAGTGTATAGGACTATTTATAAGTCCTTTAATAACAAGAGTTGTACCTTTAAAATATATTTTACCAACATTCATGCTAGTTGGCTTAGTTGCTTTGTCATGTATTCTTTATATACCGAATATGGATATTGTGTTGAAATCTGCAATAGTCTTTGGACTATTTAACTGTTATATTTATGCTGGATTATTAGCTTATGGAACTTTCCAAATAGAAAATGCTCCACCAACACTAATAACTACTATCTTACTTTTTGGTACAACGGGTACTGCCCTTTCAACAACTACTGGCGCATTTATTAATAAATACTTTGGTCTAACAAGTGTAATGCATGCTGTTGTGGCTTTCTATGTACTATCATTTATACTTGTTATATTAGCTGTTATTTTTTCTAAAGAACAAAAAAAAGCTATCTAAAAAATATCAATTATTAATTTTTCTAATAATATATATCAATTGTTTTAGTTACTAACCTTTATAAAAAAAACTGTATAGTTATACAAAATTCTCAATAACTATAGAGTAATGATTATGAAAAACTATTTTACAACAAATATGGTTCTAGGCGTGCTTTTAGTAGCCGTACTTGCTAGTATTGCATATTTTATTGCTAAATTTCCGGCAATAGAAAACCTTGGAATTAGTCCTTTAATTATAGGTATAGTTTTAGGTATGGCTCTAACACATACTCCAGCAGCTAAAATAATCCATAAATGGAAAGAAGGTATTGTTTTTAGTGCTAAGAAGATATTAAGGTTCGCAATTATCTTTTATGGGTTTAATTTAACTTTTCAACTTATTGCATCAGTAGGTTTAGCTGGCTTATCTGTTTCTGTAATTATGCTAGTTTCGACATTGATAATAGGTATTGTTCTAGGTACAAGAGTCTTTGGATTAGATAGAGATAGTTCTATTCTAGTCGCTGCTGGAAGTGCTATCTGTGGTGCTGCTGCTGTATTAGCAACTGAAGGCACATTAAAATCAGAGCCCTATAAAGCGGCTATGGCTGTTGGTACAGTTGTACTATTTGGTACAACTGCAATGTTTATATACCCTATCTTGATGAAAGCCGGGCTTTTAGGACATATGAGTGATACTCAATATGGCATATTTGCAGGTAGCTCGATACATGAAGTTGCCCAAGTTGTTGCTGCTGGTAGTGGTGCTAGTGCACATGCTGAAGAAGTTGCAGTAACTGTTAAAATGATACGCGTAATGATGCTAGCTCCAATGTTAATTATCATTGGAATATGGTTAGCAAAATCTGTAGCTAAAGCAACCGGAAAAATTGGTACTAAACCAGAAAAAGGATCTATCAAAAAAATAATTCCCTGGTTTGCCATAGGTTTTATTATTGTTGCTGGATTTAACTCTTTAGATCTATTACCTGTAACTGCTGTAAGCAATATTAGATTAGCTGATCAATTCTTATTAGCTATGGCAATGACAGCTCTAGGATTAGAGACACATGTATCTAAATTTATCCAAGCAGGCATCAAACCTTTAGTATTAGCTTTAATATTATTTGCATGGTTATTCTTTGGTGGTATAGCTATCACATATGGTATAACTAGCATAATATAACATCTTATTTACCTAAAGCTATCCTATTTTGTTATTAAATAATGTATCATATAAAAAAATAATTATTATTGCAAAATCTCTACTATGAAGCCCATTCTTAATGCTGTAACCACAATTGCTAGAAAAGCTGGAAAAATTATTCTTCAAGCTCAAAATGATCCTAGTACTATAAAAATTTCAAAAAAACCTGATAACTCTGTTGTATCAAATGTCGATGTTGCGGTTGAAAACTTTATCATTGATAATATTAAAAAATCTGGTTTTAATGATTATTTTATAACTGAAGAAAATGGTGAGTTTGGTAATAAAGATAGTCGTTTTACTTGGATTATAGATCCAATTGATGGTACGAACAATTTTGTACATGGATTACCACATTGCTGTATTTCTATAGGCTTAAAAAAGGATGATAATATTGTCCTTGGTGTTATCTATAACCCTTTCTTAGATCTTATGTTCTGTGCTTATAAAGGTGAAGGTGCCCTTCTAAATGGTAAAAAAATTCGTGTAGCACAAAGCCAAGACTTAACTGATACTCTTATCTCAGCATCTCTTAAATATTCACGTAGAATATTTAATGATAGCTACGTAGCTGAAATCATAAAACTACAACAAGTAATATCTGGATACAGGTACTCAGGTAGTATTGCTATGGATATGGCATATTTAGCTGCTGGCTATATTGATGGTTTATGGGCTTGTGGTAGTGTGAAAGTCTGGGATTTAGCTGCTGGTTATATTATTATGAAAGAGGCTGGTGCTATTGTTACAGATATCCATGGTACAAATAACCTAGACTCTGGACTAATTGTTGCTGGTAATAAGAAAGTTCAACCTAAACTTATCAAGCTCTTAGCAAAACACATTAAATAATAATGAATACCAGAGCTATAGCAGCTAAAGTTATTTTAGATATTCTAGATAAGCGATACTCTCTTTTAACTATCGAACATAAGCTTTCAAACTTAGATATATCTGATAAAGATAAATCTTTTGTTAAACTCCTATGCTATGAATTTTTTAGGAACTATTTTTCCTTAGAAAAAATACTAAAACCATATATTTCAGAAAAAACTAAGCAAAAGGCTAAGGTTTTGATAATGCTTGGAGTTCTGCAGATTTTTGAGATTAATCAGCCACACTATGCAAGCATTAATGAAACTGTTACAGCATGTCAAAAACTAAAGATAGTTTGGGCAAAAAAACTAGTTAATGGTGTTCTTAGGAAAATCCTAAGGGACATAGAGAATTTAACTATAGAATATAATAACTATAAAAAATATGATTTTCCTGAGTGGCTTATTAAAACACTAAAACAACAGTACCCTAATAACTATCTAAATATTATACAAGCAAGCAACTCAAAAGCAGATATGTTTGTGCGTTTAAATAGCTCAAAAAATCCTACTAAAGTTATAGAATATTTTAATGAGAATGATATTTCGTATGAGTTACAAGACGAGCTTAAAAACTCTATAAAGCTTAAAAAAGCAATTACTGTAGAAAATAACACCCTTTTTCAAAAAGGTTATTTTACGGTACAAGATTTATCTGCTCAATATGCCGGCTGGATAATTAATCCTCAAAATGAGGATACAATTCTAGATGCGTGTGCTGCCCCTGGAGGCAAAACTTCACATGTTTTAGAGCTAGCCCCTAAAGCAGATATTACAGCTATAGATATATTAGATAGACGCTTAGAACTTCTTAAAAAGAATCTAAATAGAATATCTCCAGAGAATAATGTGAAGGTTATTAAACACGATCTTACAAAAACATTTGACGGTAAATTTAATAAAATAATCCTTGATGCTCCTTGTACAGCTTTAGGAACTATAAAACGAAATCCTGATATCAAATTACTACGTGGCAAAAATGATGTAAATCATATTATAAAGTTACAAGCTGATATTTTACAAAACTTATGGGATAATAATTTAGAAGACAATGGTCTACTTTTATATATAACTTGCTCAGTTTTAAAACAAGAAAATCAAGGTCAAATAAAGCAGTTTTTAGCCAAAAATAACAATGCGAGTACAGTTAAGATTGATGTTTTAAAAAAATATGAAACTGAATACGGCTATCAAATATTGCCTGATACTCAAAAAGGTGATGGCTTTTTCTACTGTTTAATTATAAAGACTTCTTCTTTTTAGCTGCTATCTTAGCTGCTGCTTCCTTAGGAGACACAGTTAGTTTTAATCTATTTAGTTGATAGCCATTATCGAAGAATATATCTTCTATCTTATCATCAATGATAAAACCTAATGCTGTATAAAATGCTAAAGAATGTATATCATTTGAATAGACATACGCAGTATCTATTTCATACTTTTCAAATAAGTGCTTAACTACATTTTCACCAATTCCTTTACCAAAGTATCTAGGATCTATCGGAGTAAAAAGAAGTTCAGTATTACGAATACATGTAAATCCAACTATCTCACCATCTATGACTTGCACAAAGGATTTAACATCTGGATCTTTAAAGTATTTTGCTTCTAAAGCTTCCATCTCTTTATTGATTTCACTTGTTGTAAGAAATTGACAAGTTTTAGATATGCACTCCTCCCAGATAATTAACATATCTTTAAAGTCTTTTGGAGTTGCCTTTCTTATTTGCATTTTAATCCTTTAAATTAAGTGGTTTGTTATTATGTAACTTCTCGTAATTCTACGATAAAGAATTAGGCTTGTAAACTATTATTGTATATATAAATTAACTAACTACAATTAAATATTTATATTGTATAACTATAAGTTACTAATACATAAATTCCATTTTCTAACCTGCCTGTGGATTTCATATCACATATAGCTATAGCCTTAGCAAAATATTGTAATACAGCAAGCTTTATGTTAATTCTAAATTAAGCCAACTTTTAGGATATTAATCTATGATCAATTGGAAACCTCACCAAAAACATACTGTAACGGGCTGCTTTATTAGCTGGACTTTAGATGCTTTTGACTTTTTTATCTTAGTTTTTCTATTTCATCGTATTTCAGCTTATTTTAATACTAGCATTACTGTAATATCCTTCACAGTAATGTTAACTCTAATATGCAGACCTATAGGAGCTTTTATATTTGGCATACTTGCCGAAAAATATGGTCGAAAAAGGACGTTATTAATCAACGTTGCTAGTTACTCGGTAATTCAGATTATCTCAGCATTTTCACCTACTGTTTCATTCTTTATGATTACTAGACTTATATATGGTATTGCTATGGGTGGAGTATGGGGTGTCGCATCAACACTAGCATTCGAGCAATCTCCTGTGAATGCTAGAGGTGCTATATCTGGTTTATTCCAAGCAGGATACCCTTTTGGTTATTTATTAGCCTCTGTAGTATATGGTATCTTTATCAACTTTTTTGGTTGGCGAGGAATGTTTATTCTAGCAGGCCTTATTCCTCTTATATTTCTATTACCATATTTATATTTTAAAGTACCAGTATCAGATGTTTGGCTGAAACAAAAACAACAAAGACAAAATAAAAGTGTTGCTATTGATATTATATATTCAATTAAAAATAATTGGAAAGTTTGCATCTTTATAGTAGTAATGATGGCTGCATTTAACTTCTTCTCACATGGAACACAAGACTTATACCCTACATTTCTAACAATCCAGCACCATCTAGATAGCACAACAGTTAGTATAATTGCTGTTTGCTATAATATTTCATCAATTATTGGTGGTATATTTTTTGGAGTATTTTCTCAAAAAATAGGTAGAAGGAACGCTATTTTAATAGCTGCTTTATTAGCTTTACCAGTGATACCTCTTTGGGCATTTGCTGGTGCTCCTATCTGGTTTGGAGTAGGAGCTGTTTTAATGCAATTCTTTGTTCAGGGAGCATGGGGGATCGTTCCTACATACTTAAATGAGCTAACTCCTAAGCAAGCTCAAACGACTCTACCAGGTTTTGCTTATCAGCTAGGAAATGTAATTGCCTCTATTAATGCTCCATTACAAGCAATTATAGCAGCACACCATGGTGGAAATTATGCTATCGGACTAGCTTGGGTCGCAGGAACTGTAAGTATTATTCTAGTAGTATTAATGCTAGTAGCTAGGTTAATGCCTAATATTACTAATCCTAAAAATCTATCTACTATTTAGCTATAAGTTTCATCCATCATATAACATAATAAATGATATAATTAATAGTAACAAAACTAGTCTCGAAATGTTCACAAAATTTAGGTAACTTAGATATGAAAAACAACTATGATGTAGTTATTATTGGAGCAGGTATTATTGGACTATCTACAGCTTGGCAACTTTTAAAAAAGCATCCTTCATTAAAAGTTTGTATCTTAGAAAAAGAAAATACTCTTGCAAAACATCAAAGTGGTCATAATAGTGGAGTAATTCATGCAGGTGTGTACTATACTCCAGGTAGTTTAAAAGCCAAACTTTGCCTAGAAGGTTGTAGAGAAGCTAAAAAATTTTGTGAAGACCATAATGTAGATTATAAAGAAACAGGAAAGCTAATAGTTGCATTAAATGACCAAGAGTTAAAATGGATGGAAAACTTAATTAGCCGCTGTCAAAGAAATGGACTATCTATACAACGATTAAATAAAAATGAGGTTAGTAAAATACAACCTGGATTAAGATCTGAAGGAGGCTTTCTTGTCAAAGAAACGGGTATTGTTAACTGGAAGGATGTTTGTGTAAAATATGCTGAGCTATTTCAAGATCTTGGTGGGGAAGTATTTTATAGTCAGGTTGTTGAAAATATTAATGAAACTTCAGAAGGTGTAGATATCTTCACTAAAAACAAAACTACAGTTTCTGCAAAACATCTAATTTCATGTGCTGGACTATATTCTGATAGAATCCTAAAGATGTCTGGAATTATCCCTGATTATAAAATCGTTCCTTTTAGAGGAGAGTATTATAGTTTAGATTCAGAACTCAAAGATACTATTAAATATTGTATATATCCTGTCCCTAACCCAAATTTACCATTTCTAGGTGTGCATTTTACTCCTCAAGTTAATCACGATGTAACTATCGGACCTAGTGCTGTTTTAGCACTAGCAAGAGAAGGATATAAGTGGAGAAACATAAGTCTAAAAGACTGCACAGAAACTATATTCTATAAAGCTTTTTGGAAACTAGTATCAGCTAATTTAAAAGCGACCTATGATGAGCTTAAAGATTCTATATTTAAAAAATCCTATTTAAAAAAAGTACAACAATATTTCCCAGATGTTCAAGCTAGAGACTTAAAATCATATCCTGCTGGCGTTAGAGCTCAAGCATTAGGTAAAGATGGTAAACTTGTTGATGATTTTCTTTTCAAAACAACAACTCGGGCTTTACATGTCTGTAATGCCCCTTCTCCTGCAGCAACATCTAGCTTACCTATTGGCAAATATATCATTGATAAATTTGAGAAAGAGATTTTACAATCTTAATAATATTTAAATCCCTAGAAAGAATCGCTCGGAGAACTTTTCATCTAAAGATAAATTATTTGGATGTGAACCTGATAATCCTTGAGGAACTTTAAGGCCATGTTGCGCATAAAACTCTATCCAATATTGTGAAACTTTAGAATCAGTTTCAGAAATATAGTTAAGCTCATGCTGCATAAAGTACTTTTGTTTGTTTGCTAAGTTAAAAGCTTCATGAATTAGTTCAGAGCAATAAAGCTTTTCTTTCATATTAGGTAAAAATAAATCATTATAGCTAAAACCTATAAAGTCTCTTGCTTGTAAAATAACCTTATCTAAAAAATTATTACTTTCATTTACTCGCGCAACAAGAATTTTTTTATTTAAATATTTAGATATATTAGCTTGGATCACACCACTAATCTTTACAGCTTCAATAATTTTTCCAGACCCTATATACAAAGCACAATGATAGTAGCTATCTTGATCATACCCTCTTGATAATTCAGATATATTTTTCTCGGAACTATCAGAAATAAAAAGCACATCACCTTTCTTTAGGTTTTGAATATTCATAATAGATCTTTTAATTGTTCTTCACTTATAACATCAACTCCTAGATCTTGTGCTTTTGTAAGCTTACTACCGGCATTATCCCCATAGATAACCATATCAGTCTTTTTAGAAACACTTGACGTAACCTTAGCGCCAATTGATTTTAAAAGTTGAGTAAGTTCAGTACGATTATAATTCTCAAAAGTACCTGTAATAACTACAGTTTTACCTACAAAATTATCATTAGTTTCTAACTCAACTTTCTCAGGGTTTTGTATATTAATCCCAGCATTTAGTAGATCATCAACTATATTTATATTTAGTGAATCTTCCCAGAAATAAACGATATTGTTAGCCATAATCTCACCGATATCATTAATTTCTACAAGCTCTTCAATAGTAGAGTTTTTAAAGCTTTCTAAATTACCAAAATGATTTGCTAATGCTTCTGATGAAACTTCACCAATATCTTTAATTCCTATAGAGAAAATAAATCTTGCTAAGCTTGGAGCCTTACTTTTAGTAATAGAATCTAAAACATTTTGTGATGATTTAGCTCCCATTCTTTCTAAATTAATTAATTGCTCGAAGTTAAGCTTATATATATCAGCAGGATATTTAATCAAATCTGCAGCAACCAGCTGCTCTATCAGTTTTGCACCTAGCTTATCAATATCCATAGCTTTACGTGATACAAAGTGTTTTAATCGTTCTGTAGTTTGTGCTTGGCAATGCCAGCCACCTGTACAACGATATATCGCTTGATCATTGATATTCTCTATAGATGAGTCACATACTGGGCAACATAATGGCATCTCAACCATTTGAGCATCTGGCTTGCGATATTGTGCTAGTGATTTAACGACTTCAGGAATAACATCGCCTGCTCTACGTACGATTACCCGATCACCTATACGAATATCTTTACGTCTAATCTCATTGATATTGTGCAAGGTTGCATTTGAGACTATCACACCACCTACAGCAACTGGCTTAAGTCTAGCTACAGGAGTAATAGCCCCTGTTCTACCAACTTGAAACTCTACATTTAAAATCTCTGACTCAACCTCTTCTGCTGGAAATTTGTAAGCAATAGCCCACTTAGGACCTCTTGCGGTATAACCAATAGCATCTTGCAGCTTAATGTTATTTACTTTAAAGACCAAACCATCAATATCATAAGCTAAATCCGCACGTTCATGACTCATTTTGCGATGATACTCTTCAAGCTCTGCAAAATCTTTTGCTAAAAACATATTATCACTAATAGTAAAGCCAAAATCCTTCAATTGATTCATCAAATCAAATTGTGTTTCTGGATGGGTAAAATCATTTGAAAAATAACCTATGCCATAGCTATATAATTTTAAAGGTCGCTTTGCTACAACTCTAGAATCTAACATACGAATACTCCCAGCTGCTGCATTACGCGGATTTGCAAAAGTTTTATTTTCATTAACTTGCATATATTCATTAAGAGCTAAAAAACTTTGCTTATCTAAAATAATCTCTCCTCGAACCTCTAATTCTTCAGGTGGATTTGCTGTATTTAATTTAAGTGGGATATTTCTAATAGTCTTAACATTTTCAGAGACCTTCTCACCCTGAACCCCATCACCACGAGTTACAGCATAGTCAAACTGACCATTCTTATAGAAAATACTAATTGCTAAACCATCCATTTTGGGTTCACATTCAAGCTCAATATCATACTCAATTTTCTCATAAAAATCTCTAAGTTCCTCAAGACTAAAAACATTAGCTAAAGAAGTCATTTTCTTTTTATGTTTAATAGTTTCAAAGCCTGCTAACACTTCCCCACCAACTCTATCAAGTACTGAATTTACTGGCTTTAAACTAGGAGTCTCATCAACTAAATCTTGAAGTAATTTAAAAAGCTTATCATAGTCAGAATCAGAAATTATCGGCTTATCTAAAGTATGGTATAAATAGCTCTGCTGATTAAGAAAATCAGCTAGCTTATCAATATTTACTTTTAGTTCTGCCTGACTAAGATCGTTATATTTTAGAGAGAGAAAATCATTAACATTCATACAAATAAGAATGGTCTATAAGTTATTTTATAAGGGATATTTTATACTATTTAATCACTTTGCATAAGCCAAAATCAATCAAATATCGCTGAGATAAAAATTAAACAATAATCACTTATCACTGGTATTAAAAATATTGTCATTAAACCAAACATATGATATAAATTCACGTTGTGAAAATAAGACTGTATACATTTATAAGTAACAGTACTTGTGATTAGCATCGAAATTGACCTAATTACTAGGCAATAATAGTTTAAAAATTAATTTAAAAAAAATGGACTTGATTATGCAACAGGTACCTAAGTATGTAATTGTCGGCGACGGCAATGTAGCATCTCATATGTGCTACTATTTTGAATGTTTAAAATTAGATTTTAAGCAATGGTCTCGTAAAGAAGCTATATCTAGATTAAATGATTTGCTAGATAACGCTACCCATGTTTTGGTTTCAATTAAAGATGATCAAATAGAGAAATTCATAGAAGAAAACCTTTCTAATATGTTAGGCTCTTTAGTTATCGTTCATTTCTCTGGTGCACTAAGCATTAATAATGCAATTGGCGCCCATCCACTACAGAGCTTCCCAGATAAATCCTTATACTCCTTTGAAGAATATAAACTTATTCCATTTGTTATCGATAATAAGAGTATAGCTTTTAACAAGGTTTTAACGGGATTACCTAACCCTAATTTTTCTATAGATAAACAAGAAAAGCCTTACTATCATGCCATGTGTGTTCTAGCAAATAATGTAACAACTCTAATATGGAAAAAATTCTGCTCTGAAATGGAATCTCGCTTTAATATTGATAAAGTTCATCTAGAGCCCTACCTAGATAAAACCTTTAAAAATATCAAGCAAAATCATAATGCACTATCAGGACCAATCGCAAGAAGAGATAACTTAACTTTACAAAAAGATCTTGAAGCACTATCTGGAGATGATTTTTATAATTTCTTCGAGGCCATTGTTAAGCAACTTACAACTAAGGATAAAATATGAAATCAATTCTAGACTTCAAAAAAGCCAAAGCTAATCAGCAAAAAATATCTATGCTTACATGCTATGATTATACTTTTGCAAAAATCATAAATGATACTAATATTGACTGCGTGCTTGTTGGTGATAGTGGCAGTATGGTCTTACTTGGTAAAGAAAATACAACTCATGCTACTTTAGCTGACATGCAGTTTATGACAAGCTCAGTAGCTCGAGGAGCAAAAGATAAATTAATAATTGCAGATTTACCTTTCTTAAGCTATCGCCAATCTCTTGAAACAACAATGCAATCCGTAGTAACAATTATACAAGCTGGTGCTCAAGCTGTTAAATTAGAAGGAGCTTGTGGTAATCTTGATACTATCAAACATATTGTAGCTTCAGGTATTCCTGTAATGGGACATATCGGCCTAACTCCACAATTTATAAATGGACTGGGTGGATTTAAGGTTCAAGGAAAAACAGAAGACTCTGCTAAGGTCATAATTGATGAAGCAAAGCAGCTGCAAGAAGCCGGATGCTTTGCAATAGTTTTAGAATGTATCCCTAATAAAGTTGCTAAGCAAATCACAGAATCTTTATATATACCTGTGATTGGTATAGGAGCAGGCCCAAATACTGATGGACAAGTTCTTGTTCTACAAGATATGTTGGGAATGAATAATGATTTTCAACCTAAATTTGTAAAAAAATTCATAGACGCTTCACAATCTTTTTCTAAAGCTATAAATAGCTATGTTGAAGAAACAAAAATAGGCATTTTCCCAAGTAAGGAACACACTTATGATTATAACTAATAGCATTAAAAACTTTCAACTAGTAAGGTCTAGCTTTAGTAGCAAGAAAAAGATCGGTTTTGTCCCTACTATGGGAACTTTACATAGCGGTCATATTAGCTTAATAAAAAAAGCTCAAGTAGAAAATGATTTAGTTATAGTTAGTATATTTGTAAATCCTACACAATTTAACAATCAGTATGATTTTCAAACTTATCCTAACAATTTAGATCAAGACATAAAAATATTAGAGTCTCTAGAAGTAGATATACTATTTAACCATAATCAAAAAGATATTTACCCAGATGGATATACTCTTAAAATTGAACCAAATCTTGATATAGCAAATATTTTAGAAGGTGAATCGCGACCAGGACATTTTAGTGGTGTATTAACTATTATCTTGAAACATTTGCAAATAACCAAACCAGATAAAATATATTTCGGTGAAAAAGATTATCAGCAACTTGCTTTAATTAAGCAACTTGTAAAAGATTTTTTCATTGATACTAAAGTAATAGGTTGCTCAACAGTTAGAGAAGGTTTTGGATTACCTCTTAGTTCAAGAAACAAGAATCTATCAACTTCTGATATCAAGATTACTAAAGAAATCTACAATATCCTAAAGCAAGATAACTTTTCTAACTTAGAAAATCTTAGTAACAAGATTGAAGCTACCGGAGCAAAACTGGAATATATAAAAGAAATAGATAATAGAATATTTTTGGCATTTTATGTCAGTAAAGTACGATTAATTGATAACTTTTTAAAGGAGACAGGCCCATCATGTTAATTTCAATGTTAAAATCAAAAATCTCATATGCTACAGTTACAGGTAAAGATCTATTTTATGTTGGAAGCATAACTATCGATAGTGAAATAATGAAGCAAGCTAATATTGTAGAAAATGAGAAAGTTCAGGTAGTAAACCTAAATAATGGCGAACGCCTAGAAACATATGTAATAAAAGGACAAGCTAATAGTAAAACTATTGCTCTAAATGGTCCTGCTGCTAGAAAATGTGAGAAAGGAGATCAACTTTTTATAATCTCATATGCTCAGATTGATCCTAGTAAAGAAATACTTGAGCCTAAACTAGTTGATTTAAAACACGGAGAATAAAAATGTTAGTATGCATAGATATTGGAAATACTCATATATTTGGTGGTGTATTTATAGGAGATGAGATCAAGTACAACTTTAGATATCCCTCGACCACACCATGTACTTCTGATACTTTAGGCTTATTTTTACTTTCATTTTTTGATAGAAAAAAACTAGATATCGAAGATATTGAAGCCGTTGTGCTATCCTCGGTAGTTCCTCATCTAGAGTATTCTGTTAACTCTGCATGCAAAAAATATTTAGGCATAACTCCTCTTGAGCTAAAGCCTGGAATAAAAACAGGTCTCAAACTTAGTATTAAAAACCCTCTAGATTTAGGTGCAGACCGTGTTGCTAATTCAGTTGCAGCAATGTCTCATTTCTCTAAAAAGAATATTATTATAGTTGATTTTGGTACTGCAACCACTATCTGTGCTATCTCAGATAACAAAGCTTATATTGGTGGCGCAATTCTACCTGGAATTAGCCTATCAATGGATAGTTTATCTAGAAAAACAGCAAAACTATCTAATGTTACAATATCAAAACCTGACTCAGCTCTAGGTAAAACAACTATCTCACAGATTCAATCTGGTTTAGTGTATGGACAATTAGGAGCAATTAAAGAGATAAATAATAGAATATCAGAAGAAAGCTTTTCAAATGTACCACCAGTATTGATAGCTACGGGTGGTTACGCCCACTTATTTGAAAGTGAAAAGTACTTTGATGTTATTATTCCAGATTTATTGTTCCATGGTTTGAAAATAATTCACAAAATGAATAAATAAACTTACAATCTAGAGAAAATTCTAAAAGATTCTTATCTACTTAAAGATGATAATAAAACTAAAAAGAATATACCTAGAACCTATACAAGAGAAACATGCCATTAAAATGAATGGCGCAATAAATAAATCATATTTTGAATTAAAAGAATGGTTATACTGGTTAGATAAAAGGCCAACCAAAACTGATTCTTTGGAATTCTGTAAAAAAACATACCAAGATTTTTTAGATAAAAGCTCAATGCAGTTCGCTATTATAAACAATGAAAATAATGATTTTATTGGCTGTATAGGTGTAAATACTTTTAATTATCAAAATAACTCTGAACATCTAGAAATTGGTTATTGGATTAATACTCAATATACTAAAAAAGGCTATATGTTAGAAGCTCTTTTGGGCCTTATAGAATATATAAAAAGAAATATACAGTATACAAATATAGTTATAACTACCGATACTGCTAATATCTCAAGTAATAAATTAGCCATAAATGCTGGATTTAGTTTATTTGAGACTAAGTTCAATGACATCAAGAAACCTAATCAAGAGTATAGAGATACTAATGTTTATATTTATAAAAATAAGTTAGGGTCTTTACAGATAATTGTGTAAATTTTAATTAGGTTATATATTTTAAATATAACAATAAGGGATTTACAGAAT
>NZ_JBGCTX010000029.1:0-29886 GCF_041102755.1 Francisella sp. 19X1-34 | reverse complement strand
ATAAAAAAATCATATATTACTTTTCAGTATATTTTAAACAATTTTAAAATTAATATCAGATTTCAACAGTCCCATAAACGTTTAACCATCTTAGGCAAGGTTTCTGTCGCAAACTGATAGACATACAAATTTTTATCATAGATTTTACAGATAGTGGCTTTAACCAAAAATAAAAGAGGTGCCTGATTTTTTAGAGATTAATTCATCTAACTTTGATGAGAATATTACCGTTATTAGATTAATTTATAATTAGTTGTTACTTGCAGCTCTGTTTTGTCTTTTTTCTTGCCTTTTTGCTTTAATTTTAGCTTTTTGTTCAGGAGATGCATTTTTAAAGTGATGCTTTCTTTGTTGTCTAAGAGTTTGTCTTTGAGAGTTGCTTAGACCTTGAATATATTCTTTCCTATCTTGTTTATCTAAGCTTCTAACATGTTTTAAGCTAACACTATCATCAGCCATAGCTAAGCTTGATAGTGCAAATGTTAAGGTAATTACAGATATGATTATTTTTTTCATTGTAGATCTCCATTGACTATATAGGTTATTAATACAAACAGCTTTCATTAATATGAGTTTGCAATTATTATTTTATCATTCCTACTGTTATGTTATGGAATATATTTTTATTTTTAGGAGTTATTCTTTAATTTTATAGAGAGTATACTATTAATAAATAATGATAATAGATTTTTATTATATGTCACATATACTAGTTTTAAACTGTGGGAGCTCATCCGTTAAATTTGCTCTTATTAACCCAGAAGCTGAAGAGTCTCTTTTAACAGGGCTTGCTGAGAATATTGGAAGTAAAAATTGTAAAGTTATCTTTAAAGCTAAAGAAAAGCTTCAAAAAACTATTGAAAATGGTTTGTATTCAGATATTTTCAATGAGCTTAAAAAGTTTTTATCTGAGCAGGGCTACTTAGATAAGATCACTGCTATTGGCCATAGAGTAGTTCATGGGGGGCAATTTTTCTCAAAGTCTGTATTAATAGATGATGACTCTTTACAAAAAATTAAAGATTGTATACCTCTAGCACCGTTGCATAACCCTGCTCATATTGAAGGAATTGCTTTTTGTAAGCATATATTCCCAGGCTTACCTCAAGTCGCTGTTTTTGATACAGCTTTTCATCAAAGTATGCCTAATTATGTTGCAGAATATGCAATACCAAGGGAGCTTACTCATGATCATAATATTAGAAAATATGGGGCTCATGGGACATCTCATAAATATGTATCACAACAAGCGGCAAAGATATTAGCTAAGCAAAAAGCAAATGTTATAGTTGCTCATCTTGGTAATGGCTGTAGTATAACAGCAGTTGTTGATGGAAAAAGTATTGATACGAGTATGGGGCTAACCCCTTTAGATGGTTTAGTAATGGGGACACGTTCAGGAGCTATTGATCCAAGTATTTTTGCATATATCTCAGATAATCTTGGTTGGGATATTGCTAAAATCACAAATACTCTTAATAAGAAAAGTGGTCTTTTGGGTATTTGTGGGCATAATGATATGCGTGAAGTTTCTGAGCTTGCTGCAAAAGGGGATGATTTAGCAAAATTAGCGATAGAAATATTTTGTCATAGAGTGGCTAAATTTGTCGCAAGCTATATGATCTATTTCAAAGAATTTGATGCTCTGGTTTTTACTGGAGGTATTGGTGAGAATGCTGTTAATATCCGTGAAAATATTATTTCAAAGCTAAATAATATTGGTTTTGAAATAGATATCAAGAGCAATAATAAGTCTGCTTTATTTGTGAATTTATCAGGTAGTCACAAAATAATGGTTATAGCTACTAATGAAGAGTTAATGATAGCTCAAGACACACAAAAACTAATATAAGAGGATGCTATGAAAAAATCTGTATTTATATTACCAACATCAAAGCATACTGGTTTGCGAGTTTTGGCAAATGGCTTGGGTTACTCTTTACAGCAAAAGGGGCTTAAGGCCGGGCTTTTTCATCCTATTTATGATATGGATATGTCAGTAGCACAGATAGAAGTATATTTACTAAATAATCGCATTAAAGATTATGTTGAGCTAGTTCTTAGCAAATTTTATGAGAAGTGCAGCGATGCAGACTTTATAGTTATTTCAGGATTATTTAGACAAGGGAGTAGTTCTCATAAGTTATATCCTATTAATGCAGTTGTTGATCAGCTAAATATTGAGCTTATAAAGGCTTTGAATGCTGATGTGATAATAACGTCATATCATGGTAATAAGCCTATGGATGATATCAATGATGAATTAGATTATGCAGTCAAAGGGGTCCCAAAGAAAATAAAAATAATTGGAGCTGTTATTACAAAGCTCAATGCACCTTATGATAGTGATGGTAAAGTTAGTTTTAGTTTGACTGATGAAAGTACTGATACCCGGGAGCATGGAAATGTAACTAGAGATCAGCTTGAGCAATTACCAGTATTTGCACAGAAAGGTTTAAATCTAATTGGTGTTGTTGATTGGAATAAGGAGAGAACTTTTCCACGAGTTTTAGACATTAAAAATACTCTTAATTTGAATGTTTTGTCTAATGTAAGTTTGGAAGCCCGAGTTAAGAAAGTTATGATGTGCTCTAGGGGAGTTGATAATTTAGTTAATGATTTAACACCTAATTCCTTGATAGTGACTTCAGCAGATCGTTCAGATATCTTAGTAGCGGTTTGTTTAGCTGTACAAAATGGCATGAAGATAGCGGGTATAGTTTTAACTGCTGAGGAATATATTTATCAAAAACCAAAACAAAAAGTGAAGCAACTATGTATTGAGACTGCTGAGAAAGCAGGGTTTGCAATACTTACAACAAAAAATAAGAGTGTAAAAACTATTCTTAAAATAGCGGATATTGACTTAATGGGAATTCCTCTTGATGATAAGGAAAGAATTCAAAAGGTAAAAGAGGTTATTTCAAGTTCATTAGATAGAGAAAAGATAATAGCTACATTGACATCAAAAGATGTAAAACAAGAAGTGATGTCGCCACCTGCCTTCAGATATCACCTATTAAAGATGGCGAGAAAGGCTAAAAAACGCATTATTCTACCAGAGAGTTATGAGCCAAGAACATTGGAAGCTGCAAAAAACTGTCATGAACAAGGCTTAGCAGAATGTGTATTAATCGGTGATAGTGAGAAAATTAATAAAGTTGCTGAGTTAAATGGTTTTAGCTTGCCTAATGATATTGAGATTGTAACTATTGATGCTGCTGCTGAAGCTAAATATTTAGATACTTTAGTTGGGTTACGAAAGCATAAAGGTTTATCTGAAAGTATGGCAAAAGATGCTCTTAAAAATCCAGTAATAGTTGCAACGCTTATGTTATACCTAGGTGAGGTTGATGGTCTAGTTTCAGGAGCTGAGCATACGACAGCAGACGTTTTAAGACCAGCATTACAGCTTATCAAGACTAAGCCAAATATATCTTTAGTTTCTTCTGTATTTTTTATGTGTATGCCGGATGAGGTTGTAGTGTTTGGTGACTGTGCGGTAAATCAAGATCCAACAGCTGAGCAGTTAGTTGATATAGCTATTCAAAGTGCTGAATCTGCGAAAAAGTTCAATATTGAGCCACGTGTTGCAATGATAAGCTATAGTACAGGAACTTCTGGGTCGGGTGCACAAGTTGAAAAGGTTAGATCAGCAACAGAAATGCTTAAGCAAAAAGCTCCAGACTTATTAGTCGATGGACCATTGCAATATGATGCTGCTATGATAGAAAGTGTCGCTAGTAAAAAAGCGCCTAATAGTCCTGTTGCAGGTAAAGCTACTGTTCTTATATTCCCAGATTTAAATACAGGTAATACTGTTTATAAAGCAGTACAAAGAAGTGCCAATGTTTTAAGTATAGGGCCAGTTTTACAAGGTATTAATAAACCTGTAAATGATCTTTCAAGGGGCGCTACCGTTGATGATATAACTTATACAATTGCAATTACTGCTATTCAATCGATATAATCTTTTATATAAGAGTAAAATAGTTATGAAAAAAGTCTTTTTAATTTTATTTAATTATTAGCTTATCAGGTTGTATAGGTGTTAGTTTTAATAAGCCTACTAATAACAATAGATATGCGACAACAAGATATTAGAATGTTAAGCTACTAAGGGGAAATAGTTATGAATAATCTGCTAGATAGGGTTTTAAAAAAATATTCATATTCTGGAGAAAATAGCTTTGTGTTAAGCAATCCAGCAACAGGTGAGATTTTATGTGAGCTTGAAAACAAAAGTGCACAATATGTTAGAGATAGTATCTTAGTTTCTAAACATACTCAAAATGTTTATAAAGAGAAGCTTGCTATTGATAGATCAAAAATCTTGTCTAAATGGTATGATTTAGTTATTGAAAATATTAAATATTTGGCAGAAATTATTACATTAGAAAGTGGAAAGCCTTTAAGTGAATCAAGGGGAGAAGTGCTATATGGGGCAAACTTTATTAAATGGTATACTGAGAAAGCAAATAGAATAGATTCGCGTATATTTGATCCTAATATAAAAGAAGCTGAAGGTAGAGTTGACTATCAGCCGGTGGGTGTAGTAGCTGCGATAACACCATGGAACTTTCCTCTAGCTATGGTTACACGAAAAGCAGCTCCAGCGATTGCAGCGGGTTGTAGTGTGATACTTAAACCATCTGAGTTAACACCACTAACAGCATTTGCAGTTAAAGAGTTGCTTATAGATGCAGGAGCAGATGAAAATTTATTACAGGTTATATGTGGTGACTCGAAAGTAATAGGTAAAGAGTTTCAACAAAGTAATATAGTTAGAAAGATAACTTTTACAGGCTCAACAAGAGTAGGTAAACTTCTTATGCAACAAGCAGCCGATACGGTTAAGAAGATATCTCTTGAACTTGGAGGAAATGCACCCTTTATCGTATTTGAAGGAGCTGATTTAGAAAAAGCTATACAAGGGCTTTTAGCTTCTAAGATTAGAAATGCTGGCCAAGTTTGTATTGCACCAAATAGAGTCTTTGTACAAAACACAATTAGAAAAGATTTTGTAGCTAAGCTTAAGCAAGTCATTACAGAGCTTAAGCAGGGCAATGGATTAGAGCCAGGTGTAAAGATAGGGCCATTAATAAATCAAGCAGCAGTTGAGAAAGTTCAGTCACATGTCAATGATGCTATTAAAAAAGGTGCAAAGTTAGTTTGTGGTGGTAAGGTAAATTTAGAACTAGGTGGTAACTTTTTTGAGCCAACTATTTTAGATAATATGCAAGATAATATGGATGTTAGTTGTGAAGAAACTTTTGGTCCTGTTATTGGTATCTTTGGCTTTGATTCAGAAGATGAGGTTATACAACGATCAAATAATACCGTATATGGTTTGGCTAGCTATTTCTTTAGTAGTGATATGAATCAAATAAGAAGAGTTCGAAATGCCCTTGAGTATGGTATGGTGGGCATAAATTCAGGAACTATCTCAAGCGAAAAGGCACCATTTGGCGGGGTCAAAGAGTCTGGACTTGGTAGGGAAGGATCTGATGATGGGATTTATGAGTTTTTAGAAGCTAAGTATAGTTTACAAAGTTTTATTTAATCTTATAATTTAACGATTACTCATTTATCAAACCACACTACTAAGCAGGAGTTTTGTTTTGCGGACTAAATCTATTCTAGTTTCAAGTATTGGCAGTGCTTTTGAAACATTTGACTTTCATATATTTGGCTTATTTGCTTTTCAGATATCGATGGCTCTCTTACATCAGGAATCACTTAATAGTTCACTTATTTTAATTTTTGCTATTTTTGGAGCTGGATATTTTGCTAGACCAATTGGGGCAATATTTTGGGGCAATCTTGGTGATAAATATGGTAGAAAAATACCTTTTAAATGGACTGTTATTTTAATAGGGATTTCATCATTAATAATAGCTATATTACCAAGTAGCAATACTATTGGGATATTTACACCTTTAATATTAGCTGCTTGTCGACTAGTTCAAGGATTTTCTTTTGGAGGAGAGTTAACAGCAGCTGTACTATTGGTTAATGAACAGTCTTCAACTAGACGCAATTTCCTTACTTCGATAGTTATATTTTGTGCTACTTTTGGTATGATTTTAGGTTCTATAGCATATTTTTTACTTAGCTTTGTATTAACAACTGAGCAGTTTTTTGCTTATAGTTGGCGTTTAGCTTTTGCATTTGGTGGAGTTGCAGTACTTTTAAGTTATTTTTGGCGTTCTTCAATTGATGAAACATTAACTCCTGATATAGATCAGCCAAGAGGTTTCGTTTTAATAGAGTTATTGAAGAATCATTTGGGATTATCTTTGAAGTCTCTATTAACTATATCTTCTTGTACTGTGTTTTTAGCGATGTTCATAGTATTTCTGCCAACTTATTGTCAAAAGTGCCTAGGTTTAGATAAGAATGTGACATCAACTTATGTACTAGTAACAATAGTTACATATGCTATATCAGTTCTAGCAGGAGGATATATTGCTGATAAAATTGGTAATAAGGCTACTCAAGGTATTGGGATAGTATTAGCTATAGTATTGCTTGTGCCTCTAGCTACAGCTCTAATCTTAAAAGCATCTTTAGTATGGACTATAGTGCTTATAGTTGCATTTGCCTTTGTAAATGGTTTGATTAATGCTAATTATATGTGTGTAGTACTAAATCGATTTAAAAAAAGCCGTAGATTTAGTGGTTTAGCTATTACACAAAACTTAGGTATGGCTATTTTTACAGGAGGCTTACCAATATTATTTGCCTATTTAGCAGTTGATCTAAAGATTTTAACTGCACCATTTTATATATTAGTTGTGGTTTATATTATCTCTTTACTTTCTTTATTTGAAAGAAAATAAAAAAATGTAAAATTAGCTATAAATTATTGTTTATTTTATTAAAAATGTGTAGAGTGTGAAGTATAGCGCTGATTTACTTCAAATTGCGAGCGCTTTATAAGTCCTGCTAAAGCGAACATTTCTTCCATAAAGTCTTGTAATCGTTTTAGTAGGGAGCTTTTTGCTAATATTCAAAAAGTTTGTTTATTAATTAAAACGTGGAGATTTCCAAAGTGAAAAAAGAAAATTTACTTGAGAGACTTGATAAAGGTCCCGTAATTTGTGCAGAAGGTTTCCTATTTGAAATAGAACGTCGTGGTTATTTAGCATCAGGAGAGTTTGTACCAATGGTATCACTTGAGCATCCTGAGGTTTTAGAAGGTCTACATAGAGAATTTCAGCATGCTGGTTCTGATATTGTTGAAGCATTTACGTATAATGGTCATAGAGAGAAGTTAAGAGTTATTGGTAAAGAACATTTACTTGAGCCATTAAATAGACAAGCTCTAAGAATTGCCAAAAAAGTTGCTGACTCAACACCAGAAGGTCTAAAACCAAACCTGTTAGCTGGAAATATTTCTAACTCAAATATTTGGAAGCAAGGTGACCAAGAGTCTCAAAAAGAAGTCAAAAGAATGTTTAATGAAATGATTGGTTGGGCTGCTGAAGAAGGTGCAGATTTACTAATTGGTGAAACATTCTATTATGCAGAAGAAGCATTCGCTGCTTTAGAAATTATGAAAAAAGCCGGCTTACCATGTGTAGTTACAATAGCGCCATTTGGTGAAAATATCATGCGCGATGGTTGGAGTATTGTAGATACTTGTAAAGAGTTAGAGCAACGTGGTGCAGATGTAGTAGGTATGAACTGCTTCAGAGGCCCTCACACAATGCTTCCTGATATCGCAGAAATTCGTAAAGCGGTTAAATGTCATGTTGCTGCATTACCAGTTCCTTATAGAACAACAAGTGATCATACTACATTCTTTAACTTACCAGATGATAATGGTTGCATTTGTGGAGCTCCGCATGGAAGAACATTCCCTACTGCGTTAGATCCTCTATATTGTAACCGTTATGAAATTAGGGATTTTGCTAAGAAGGCATATGATCTGGGAGTTAACTACTTAGGTGTATGTTGTGGTGCTAGTCCTATGCTAATTAGAGAAGTTGCTGATGCTGTTGGGTTACAAGTACCTGGTAGTAAGTACTTAGAGAAGATGGAAAATCACTTTATGTATGGAACTAATAAGCGTACAGCAAAACATATGCAAGAATATGGTGATAAAGCATAAAAAAATAACAAACTAAGTTAAAAAAGCGCTGATTTATTTCAAATTGCGGGCGCTAGATAAAATCTGCTAAAGCGAAAACATTAATAATATTGTTCTCATCGTTTTAGCAATAAAAAAATTATGGGGGCAAAATATGACCATTATAAATTCTAAAATCGATACCCTAGCTGTTCATTCAGGTAATCCAGGTGATACAGTAACAGGCGCTGTGACAACACCTATCTATACTTCTTCTGTTTATCGTCAAAAAAGTCCAGGCGGTGAAAAAGCTTTTGAATATGGTAGAGTTGGTAATCCTACGAGATCTAGCTATGAGCAGGCTGTAGCAGAGTTAGAGGGAGCAACGAAAGGTTATGCTTTTTCATCAGGAGTTGCTGCAATTAATGCAGTATTAGATATTTTAGGTGTTAATAGTCATATAATAGCAACTGATGCATTATATGGTGGCACTTATAGATTATTTGAAGAGGTTAAGAAATACTCATCAGCTCTTCAAGCAACATATGCGAATCTAAGTGACTTAGACAACTTGGAAGCAAACCTTAGAAAAAACACCAAAATGCTATGGGTTGAGACGCCATCAAATCCTTTATTAAGAGTAGTTGATTTAGAAAGATTAAGCCAGTTTTGTAAAAAACATGGTTTAATATTTGTTGTCGATAATACTTTTGCTACCCCTTATAATTTAAAACCGATATCTTTTGGTGCAGATATTGTTATACACTCAGCATCAAAATATATAAGTGGTCATTCTGATGTGATTAGTGGAGTTGTTGTTGTAAAAGATAATGATGAGCTAATTAAAAAATTAGATCTTGTTCATTTAGCTGGAGGGGCTGTTTCTAGCCCATTTGACAGCTTCTTAGCCACACGAGGACTAAGAACATTAGCTCTAAGAGTAAGACAGCATAATCATAATGCTTTAACGCTAGCAAAATGGCTTGAGCAGCATGAGCTAGTTAAAAAGGTATACTATCCTGGTTTAGAAAGTAGCCCAGATCATAAGCTTGCGAAACAGCAAATGAAAGGTTTTGGTGGGGTTCTAAGTCTTGAACTAAATGGCAGTGATGACTTGGCAAAAGCATTTTTAGAAGAGCTAGAGCTATTCGCTATAACAGTTAGTGCTGGTGGTGTTGAGAGTTTATCATCGATACCTGCTTTGATGTCTCATTCTTCGATTCCTAAAGAAGTTAGGTTAGAACAAGGTCTAAGTGATGGTCTAATCAGGCTTTCAATAGGTATAGAAGATGTTGAGGATCTTAAAAATGATATAGAGCAAGCTCTTATAAAGGCAACTACAAGGGAGGGTAATATAGATGTCATTGACTATAGCAAAGCAGTCTAAATATCCTCAAGGAATGGTTTATCTTTTCCTAGCTGGTCTATGGGAGAGGTTTAGCTATTATGGAATCACAGCACTATTAATTTTATACTTATTCAAATTTTTTGATATTTCTGATGCTAAGACATACCTTATCTATGGAGCATATGCCTCGATGGTATATGGAACTCCAATAGTTGGAGGTATAATCGCAGATAAATACATTGGACAATACTACTCTATCATTATAGGTGCTTTATTGATTGCATTAGGGCATTTTGTAATGATCATCCCAAATGCTCAGCATATATATTTCTTTTTAGGATTAAGTTTTGTGATTATTGGTACAGGTTTATTTAAGCCCAGTATTGGAGCTATAACAGGTACATTATTTACAAATACTCAATATAAGAGGAATGAAGGTTTTACTTTATTATATATTGGTATGAATGTAGGAGCTATTACAGCTCCGATAGTTTGCTCATATATAGCTGTGACAATTAGCTGGAATTTAGCATTTGGTATTGCAGGCTTAGGAATGTTAGCTGGATTGTTGATATTTATAAAAGGTTCAAAGCATTATAAAGATATTAAACAAAGCACCAAATCTTTAGCAGAAAAATATTTATTTGCAGCTACAATAGCTATAGGTTTAGGTATCTTGATTGCTTTTATCTTTGTTTTACTTGCTTATCCTATTTGGGCTAGTCGAGTTTTATATCTAATAGGAGCCATTACATTATTAATAATTTTATATTTTGTGAAGATTTCAGAAGCTAATGATAGAAGTAGGATTTATATCACTGTAACGTTAACAATTTTTTATATGATATTTATGATTTTATTACAACAAAGTGGTGGGATGATGAATGTTTTTACAGAAAGAAATGTTAATAGAGTGATATTTGGTTTTGATATTCCAGCGAGTGCATACCAATCTGTAGAGCCTTTCTTTATAATCCTTTTTGGTCCTGTATATACTTATCTAAGTCGTAAATATGGCTCAAATCCATATACATATCCGACTAAGTTTGCCAAAGGATTATTTATAATGGGGCTATCATTCTTTATTTTGGTTGTAGCAATTCCTTTGACAGCTAAGAACGGTATTATTTCATCATGGTGGATAAATCTAAGTTACTTATTTGAGGCTTTAGGTGAGCTATTTATAGGGCCAATAGGCTTAGCAATGGTGAGTATAGTATCTCCTAGAAAAATGGTTGGCTTTTTTATGGGCGTATGGGTCTTAAGTTCGGCTTTTGCTAACTTTTTAGCAGCAAGTTTTGGAATATTAATTAGTGGTAATGGTAAATCTGCTGCACTTCCTCCTATTGAGACAATACATACTTATTCGAAGGCATTCGGTTATTTTACTCTATTAGGATGTGGTGCCGCGGTTATCTTATTTATTTTATCGCCATATCTAAATAGAAGACTTAGACAGTTAGTGGTATAGTTTTTTTAGTCGCCGCGTTTTAGCATATATAAGTCTTTACGTCTATCTCTTAAATTTTTAACACTACCAAACTGATTAAGTTCGCGTAGAAGGTTAATATCGACATCTGCGATTAAAATCATCTCTGTATTTGGTGTTGTTTCGGCTTTTATTCCTGTCGGGGGGAAGGCAAAATCACATGGAGTAAATACCATAGATTGAGCATACTGGATATCCATATTGTGTACGTTTGGTAGGTTGCCAACACTACCTGCAATAGCAACATAACATTCATTTTCAATAGCTCTTGCTTGAGCACAGTTTCTAACTCTGGAGAAGCCGTTTTGAGTATCTGTTAAGAATGGAACAAAAAGTATATCCATACCATCTTCAGCAAGTATTCTACTTAACTCAGGAAATTCTGAGTCATAACAAATTAGAATACCTATTTTTCCACAGTCAGTATCAAATACTTCTAATTTGTTACCGCCTTGAAGACCCCATACCATAGCCTCATCAGGTGTTACATGAAGCTTTTCATATTTTTCTACTGTACCATCTCTACGACATAGGTAACCAACGTTGTATAGTCGTTCACCTTTCATTTCTGGCATACTTCCAGTTATGATGTTTATATTATATGTAACTGCAAATTCAGAGAATTTATCAGTGATTATCTGAGTGTGTTTTGCTAGTTCTCTAATTGCCTCAGGTTCTGATAAATGGTTGTTTTCAGCCATTAGTGGAGCATTAAAAAACTCAGGGAATAATGCAAAATCAGATCTATAGTTTGATACAGCATTTACGAAATATTCAGCATGTTGCATTAGTTCATCTAGACCTTTATATGGACGCATTTGCCATTGGATTAAGCCTAAGCGGACATCTTTTTTAATAGGAGCTGCTTCTTTTTGCTCTTCTTCATAATAGATGTTTGTCCATTTAAGTAAAACAGCATAGTCATTAGACTCAGTATCTCCATCTAAATATGATTTGATAATCCTAACCGGTTGGAAATCATTACTTAATTGGAAGCGCAGAACAGGATCGTGTAACTCTTGTCGTTTAAGTTTATTTATATATTGTTGTGGAGACATTTTATCAGCATACTCATGATACCCTGGAATTCGGCCACCAAAAATTATGCTTTTTAAATTCAACCTTTCACAAAGATCTTTTCGATAGTCATATAATCTACGACCTAGACGCATACCTCTAAATTCAGGCTTAACAAATAGATCTATACCATATAAAACATCACCATTATCATCATGAGTATTGAAAGTGTCATTACCTGTTATCTTTCTGTAAGTATGCTTATGACCAAACTTTTTATAATCAACAATAATTGATAATGCGCAACCTGCAAGCTGATCATTAACTTTTATAACAACTTGACCCTCAGGAAACTTCTTTATCAAAGTATTTATTTCATGATTTTCCCAATATGGATTTCTGACATTGTTATAAACTTCAATCATTGCTTCTTTAAGTTCGTGATAGTCATCTAAGCTTAAAAAGTCTAATTTGATGTTTTCTATGTTTTGCATTATAAAATTTACTTAAAATAGATCAGTATAATAAAAATTATAGCATAGAGATTTAAGCAAAGTGTTTGAATATGAATGCTTTGTGGTAAGTAATAAATTTTTAATAGTTGTTATTTTTCAGCTAAAAAAGTTATTTGATCAACAGGTGGGGAGCTTGGAAGTAAATCAGCTACCTCATTTAGAAAATCATCATGAAGCTCATAAGGTAAGTTTTGTAAATGAGGAATCCAACTCTTAGTAACATTTATAAAATCTTCTTTAGTTGTTGTCAATATTATTTCATCTTTAATGATCTTTAGCTTACTAAAGTTAGCTTTTTTAAGTAGCTTTTCACATTCATATTTATTTACTTTACAAAGTGGGTTTTTGAAACTCTTAAAATAGTCAAACCATTTTTCTTTTGAAATCACTTCATCAATAGCATCAAACTGTATACCTGAACGTGGGTATATTAAAGCAGCAAATCTCCCTTTTTCTTTCAGTGAGTTGCTTATGTTTTTAAATGCTGTCTGAAGATCTGTAACCCAATGAAGACACGCAAATGAAATAGCTAAATCAAACTGATTTGTATAATTTATATCTAGGATGTTTTCTAAAATATAATTGATATTTGCAGCACTATTTTCTATCTCAGCATGTTGTAGCATTTTCTCATCAATATCTATAGCAGTAAATTTTGAAGAGTTATTTGCTAGAGCTAGTGCATGTATTACAGCTCCTTGACCTGTCCCAATATCAAGGACATCTTGTGGTAAATCATCAGCCTTTATATTCAATCTTTCAAGAGTATCTAAGGCATTTTTAATACGAAATTGATTAACTATTGAGTATGCTTGTGGGCTCCACCAAAGTTCATTTGTCATTTATATCCCCTTTTTCTTTGACGCAAATATAAGTTTACAAGAAAAATATTTATTGATAAATGATAGCTATATTTTACGTGATTAGAATTTTGTGAGTAAATAATCACATTATAAATATTTAAAAGTCAACACTTTTTAGTTTTCTGTATTATTTCTTGCTATAATATGGTGATTAAATTTTGTCTGTTATATTTATAAAAATTTTAAAGGGTTAGTTTAAATGAGAACGCACTATAGTTCAGATATCAATGAAAAGTTAGAAAATCAAAAAGTTACAGTTTGTGGTTGGGTGCATAGACGCCGCGATCATGGTGGAGTTATTTTTTTAGATATTAGAGATAGAACTGGTTTAGTACAGTTAGTCTTTAATCCAGATAATTCTAACTTTAGTATAGCTGATAGTGTGAGATCTGAGTATGTGATCCAAGCAGAGGGTGTAGTAAATCTAAGGCCTGAAGGACAAGAAAATAAAAACCTAGCAAGTGGTAAAATAGAGATCATAGGCGATACTATCGAAGTTATCAATAAGTCAAAGACTATTCCATTTCAGTTAGATGATTTCCAAGCAACTGGTGAAGATATAAAGCTTAAGTATCGTTATATAGATTTACGTCGTCCAGAAATGCAAAATAAACTAATTACACGTTCTAAGGCTATTCGTTATGTGCGTAACTTCTTAGATGATAATGGATTCTTAGATATAGAAACTCCATTTTTAACAAAAGCCACTCCAGAGGGCGCTAGAGATTATCTTGTACCAAGTCGTAATTTCAATGGTAGATTTTATGCTTTGCCACAATCACCACAACTATTTAAACAGCTTTTAATGGTATCTGGATTTGACAGATATTATCAAATTGTTAAATGTTTCCGTGATGAAGATCTAAGAGCAGATAGACAGCCAGAATTCACACAGATAGATATTGAGGCTTCATTTATTGATGAGACTTTTATTATGTCTACTATGGAAAAAATGATCTCGGGATTATTTAAAGAGACTATTGGGGTTGAGTTTAGTACGCCATTCCAAGTATTAAGCTTTGCTGATGCTATGGATAAATATGGTTCAGATAAGCCTGATCTAAGAATTCCTCTAGAGTTTGTAAATATCAAAGAGGAAATGAAAAACGAAGAGTTTAAGGTTTTCTCTGGACCAGCAAATGATCCAGAGTCGCGTGTAATCGCGATGAGAGTTGTAAATGGCAATGAGAAGTTTACGCGTAAGAACCTTGATGATTATACTAAGTTTGTTGGTATTTATGGAGCAAGAGGTCTTGCATATATTAAGATAAACTCTCTATCTCAAGGTAAGGATGGTTTACAATCGCCAATTGTGAAAAATATTTCTGAAGAAACTTTATTCAAAGTAATAGATAAAACTGGTGCAAAAGAAGGCGATATTTTATTCTTTGGTGCAGCGAAAGCTAAGATTGTAAATGATTCAATGGGAGCTTTAAGGGTTAAAATAGGTGAAGATTTAGAGCTATTTGATAAGCAGTGGGCTCCTTTATGGGTCGTTGATTTCCCAATGTTTGAAAAAGATGATGAGCGTTTATATGCAATGCATCATCCATTTACAGCTCCTAGTGTTGAATCTGTTGAAGAGCTTATAAGCACAGATCCAGAGAAACTAATGTCTAGAGCATACGATATGGTAATCAACGGTTATGAAGTTGGTGGTGGATCTATCCGTATCCATAAAGAAGATATCCAAGCAAAAGTATTTAACTTACTTGGTATTTCTGATGAAGAAGCTCGTGAAAAATTTGGTTTTATGCTTGATGCTTTATCTTATGGTACTCCTGTTCATGGAGGTATAGCATTTGGGGTTGATAGATTGATTATGCTACTTACAGGGACTACAAATATCCGTGATGTAATAGCATTTCCTAAAACTCAAACTGCGAGCTGCTTAATGACAGAAGCACCATCTACAGTTTCTTTAGAACAGCTTAATGAGCTAGGTATAGCGGTTAAAAAAGAAGAGTCAAAATAAAACTAATCAACTATTAAAATAAATTTTTCATGCAAAAAAATTCTTTAGTTATTTTTAAATCAAAACCTGCGAAGGTCATTGATATTTTAGATAAAAAAATAGAAATCGAGATTCTTGATGGTAAGAATATAAAGTTACCACCTAAAAACGTCCAATTGCTTGTGCAGGTTGATAGAGACTTTGAACTTGATAGTTTAGAACAGCTAAATATTCCTGAGTTAGAAATGACTTGGGAGTTACTACAAGAGCAACAGTATACTAATATAGAAGAGTTATGTGAGCTTTTATTTGAGGACATTGATATAAATCAAGCTTATACTGTATGGCTACTGGTATCTCAAGGTGAGTACTTTAGCTTTGATGATGATTTTAACATAGTTATTCATTCTTCAAGTGAACGTGATGCAATCGTTAAAGAAAGACAAGAAAAGCAAAAAAAAGAGCAAGAACTAAATGATTTTGTAGAACGAGTAAAACAAAAAAGTTATGCTCCAGAGGATGAGAAATTCTTAAAGGAAATTGCTGCTCTTGCAACGCTAAAAGCTCCAAATTGTCGCTTATTTAAATATCTTAATATGGAAGAGTCTGAGAACAGTGCTTATAAGCTTTTGCTAGATGTAGGTTATTGGGATGAGTTCTATAATCCATATTTGTATAGATATAAGGCAGAGCTTGAAAGCAACCCTGCAGAATTTGTATATAATTCTACTTCGGATACTAATAGGGTTGATCTAACACATTTAATAGCTTATGCAATTGATGATGAGGGTAGTAATGACCCTGATGATGCGATTAGCTGGGATCCTGATAAAAATAAGATGTGGGTGCATATAGCAGATCCATCATCGAGTATAAGTTTTAGTGATGAGATAGACCTAGAAGCAAGAGCAAGAGGTTCAAATCTTTATGTTCCAGAAAAGATAGTTTCTATGCTGCCTCAGAAAGCTACTGAAGAGTTAGGACTAGGCTTAAAAGATACTTCTCCAGCTTTATCTGTAGGTTTTACAGTTAATGATCAAGGACATATCAATGATATTGAAATATGTTTCAGTAAGATAAAGGTCACAAGACATTCATATGAGTTTGCAGAGGAGCATATCGAGGATCTAGAGTTTGGAAGTATAATTGCTTATGCCAAAAGCTTTACTCAGAAGCGTTTATCTCAAAAAGCGGTAGAGCTTGATTTTCCTGAGATTAAGATAAGCCTTGATGAAGATAAGAGAGTTAAACTAACAGATTTACCAAGACTAAACTCAAGGACTCTTATTAGAGATACTATGCTAATGGCTGGTGTCGCTATAGGTCAGTTTTGTATAGAAAATAATATTACAGTACCTTTTTCAACTCAACCTGAACATGATCTAGGGCAAGAACACTTAGATAGTCTTAATTCAATCGCGGATATGTTTGCTACACGCAAGAAGTTACAAAGAGGTAAATACTCAACAACTCCAGCAAGGCATGCTGGTATGGGATTAGATACTTATGTACAGGTTACAAGTCCATTAAGAAGGTATCTTGATTTACTTGTTCACTATCAGCTTAGAAGTTTCTTAAATCAAGAAACACTATTACAAGCAGAAGAAGTTGATAATATAATTGCTCAAGTTGATATCCCTATTAGAACAAATAGACAAACTGAACGTTTTTCTAACTCACATTGGAAGTTGGTTTATTTATTGCAGAATCCAAACTTAGAATTTGAGGCAACTGTGATCGAAAAATTAGAAAGGGGTCGATTGATGGTTTCTATAGCAGATCTAGCAATGACTAAAAAACTTTCTGTAAGTGGGAAGTATGAATTAAATGATATTTTTAAATTACAAAACACCTCTGTAAACCTTGTAACACAAGAAGCTTTCTTTAAGGTTATAGAAGAAAGTTAACCACATTCTAACAATAAACCCACAGTTTTATCCACAGGTTGTGAAAAATCAAAAAGAGTATTTGTTTATATTTAATTGAAATACTGTATGTATTGATTTATAAGGGTTTTAGAGTGGTGAAGTTTATTTCACTAAAAGATAGTTAAAGATTTCACACAGAAGTTTCATATACATATAAACATACTTATCCACAAAACTTGTGAATAATTATTTTCCCCATTGAATTGCTTAGTATATAAGGTTTTTTGATATTGTTTGTACTCTCTAGTAGTTAATAAATAGTATAAATTAATGTATCATTTCCGATAGTATTTAGAATTTTAAGAAGAATATGAATTATGAATTAATTGAGCCAAAAGGTAGAGCTCAGTTTTGTGTTATTTGGTTACATGGTCTGGGCGCTGATGGCCATGATTTTGTTGATATTGTAGATCATCTTGATGTATCTGTTGAAAATATTCGTTTTATATTTCCTCATGCAGATGTAATGCCTGTGACCATAAATATGGGTATGCAAATGAGAGCTTGGTATGATATTAAGTCATTAGATGCAGATAGCTTAAATAGAGTTGTAGATGTCCAGGGTATAAATACTTCAATTGAAAAACTTAACAATTTAATAGATACACAAGTTAGTCAAGGCATTGCTAGTGAGAATATTATCTTAGCAGGTTTCTCTCAAGGAGGTGTTATTGTGACTTATGCAACTATTTTATCTAAGCGAAAATTTGCAGGTTTGATGGCATTATCAACGTATTTACCTGCTTGGGATGACTTTAAAGATAATATTACAGAAGTAAATAAAGATGCTGAGATATTGGTATGTCATGGCACTCATGATCATGTATTACCTGAAGTGCTAGGTAAAGACTTATCTTCAAAGCTTAGTGATAATGGCTTTAGTAATGAGTATAAACATTATTCAGGAATGCAGCATTCAGTATGCATAGAAGAAATAAAAGACATATCAAATTTTATAGCAAAAGCATTTAATATATGAAAGAAGTAATCATAGCTAGTAGAGATAGTAAGCTAGCATTATGGCAGACAAATTTTGTCAAAGAGAGACTAGAGAAAGAACTAAATATTTCTTGTCAAATTAGTACAATGAAAACACAAGGTGATATTATCCTTGATAAGCCTCTTAATAAAATTGGCGGAAAGGCTCTTTTTATGAAAGAGTTAGAAATTGCGATGCAAAATAATAAAGCTAATATAGCTGTGCATTCTCTTAAAGATGTTCCTTATGAATTACCGCAAGGTTTTTGTCTTGCAAGCTTTATGCCAAGAGAAGATCCTCGCGATGCATTTGTTTCAAATAACTATAGTTCTATAGATGATCTTCCACAAGGCGCAGTTGTTGGGACATCTAGCTTGCGTCGAAAAGCACAATTACTTAATTATAGAAAAGATCTTGTTATAAAAGAGTTAAGGGGTAATGTCCAAACAAGATTAGGAAAATTAGATGCTGGAAATTATGATGCGATAATTTTAGCTGGTGCTGGACTTATTCGTTTGGAGCTTCAGAATAGAATAAAACAGTTTATTCCAACAGATATATCATTGCCAGCAGTAGGCCAAGGTATAGTAGTTATAGAGGCTTTAAAAAAAGATAAAGAATTACTAGAAATTTTACAAAAGCTTAATTGTACTCGAAGTCATATAATAGCTAGTGCCGAGAGAGCTTTCAACGAAGAATTAAAGGGAGGCTGTCATGTAGCTATAGGGGCTTATGCACAAATTATAGATGAGAAAATAACTCTCACAGCAATAGTTGCTAGTAGTAATGGAGATCGCATTTTAAGACATACAGCTTCAGGAGTAGATCCTTCTGCTTTAGGTAAACAATTGGCCCAAAAAATGATAGAATTGGGCGCATATGAAATATTGGAGAATTAGTAAATGGAAACTTTATTATTGCTCGTAGGAATTGGTGGTGGTCTTGGTGCAATGACTAGGTTTGCACTAACTCAGGCAACGGCAAGTATCTCAGAACAAATTCCTTTGGGGATTTTATTTTGTAATATTATAGGATCTTTAGTTATAGGTGCTATAGCGGCATTCTTACTTGAGACAAAGCTTTTTAACGAAGATGTATCTGTTTATGTCCGATCTTTTTTTGTAACAGGGTTTTTAGGTGGATTTACAACTTTTTCTAGTTTTAGTTTAGATATTCTAAACTTACTACAAAGAGGGGAAGTTTTCATAGCTTTAGGATATGTGTTAGTAAGTGTTCTAGTATCATTGTTTGCTGTGATTTTAGGATATTATTTTATAATAGGACTTTATAGATGAAAAAAATAGTTGGTTTAGCTTTATTAGCAGTAGTGGTTGCTATATCTGGATGTATTCCTTTTGCTGGAGGAAGTGTTGCTGCACAGGATAATATTTTTGGATCTGGAGGAAATATTCATAGCTTGGAGATGGAGCAAGGAACAACGATTAATCAGCTATATAATGCGATAATGAAGGCTATTAAAAAGCATCCAAAAGAGTTTGTCATTAAAGGAGATTCTCATGGAGATGAGAAATCAACAGTATGGACATATTCAAATAAATATAATCAACCTGTGACATTTTACGCACTTAAAAGTGGCGGTTACGTTTATCTGGGTGTTCATCTTGATATTGATAAGAGCAATAAAGGTAAAGAAATGCAACGTATCTACTATTTACAAGATTTAGTCTTAGATAATCTAAAATAAATATATTCTCATTAAATCAATCTTATAGCTTCTATATACCATCAATTATACTTATATATAAAATAAAAAATATTGGTTTCATAACTGATTATAGTCTATATATAATTTTTCTAAATAACTTAGAGGGGATAGTTATGAAGAAATATTCACCATTAGTAGCTTCATTGGTATTGGTATCTTGTTCAAGTAATCCAGAGATTACTAAACTTGGACCAGGCGTCATTAAATCTAAGCAGCAACTGATAAGCAAGGAGCAGATGAAAAAAGATGAAACTAAAAAAGATGTTTTAACTGGAGCTGGTGTAGGGGCTGGATCAGGAGCTACTGTTGGCGCAGGTGGAGGATATATCTATGTTTCCAATAAAGATGATATTATTGGCAAATATAAATATCAAGTTCTACAGGATGGTAAAACAACTCCAGTAACCTTTGAACAGTTTCCGGATCGAGACTATTTAGTCAATGAAAGGGTAGATCTTTATAAAAGTGAATATAAAGGAGAGAGAGCTTACTTTATTAAGTCTTTAAGTAATCAATCTAAATAGTCCCTTTGGTTTTAATTACTCTTTTATTTAGTAAGAGCTGTAGCAAAGTTGGATTATATTTTAAGCTTATTGTAAATTAGCCTTAGAGGTATTTGTAAATATAGAATCATGTAGATTTTATATTTATCACTCTTAGAGCGTTTTTGCTCTATCTTTTGGTTAAAAAATACTTTGGCTGATAACATTTTATTGGATTTAAGGTTTAATTTTATGCAGAAATTTTTAGAAAATGGACAAGCAGTTGGAGAAGGACCTAAAACTAGTCTGAAGCCTTCTCATAAGGAGTATAAACATGCTACAGGATCTTGGGGGGCAAGTTTTAGTGTAGGTAATACAATCCTAAAAGCAAAAGAGCCAGTAAATGCAGTAAAAGCTATTTTTAAAATGAACCATGGGGCAAAAGGTTTTGATTGTCCTGGGTGTGCATGGCCAGATGATCAAAAAGGTCTTAAAATGGATATCTGTGAGAATGGAATTAAGCATGCTACGTGGGAGATGACAAAAAATCGTTGTGACCCTGGGTTTTTCGAAAAATATACAGTTAGTGAATTGAGAGAATGGAGTTGTTATGAGCTTGAGAAGTCTGGTAGGATTACTCATCCAATGCTATATAACTCTAAAACAGATAAGTATGAGCAGACTAGTTGGGATAAGGCATTTAAGCTAATAGGAGATACTTTACAATCTTTAGATTCACCTGACCAAGCAAGTTTTTATACCTCTGGAAGGTTATCAAATGAAGGAACTTTTTTATTTCAATTACTTACAAGGGAGTATGGGACAAATAACCAGCCAGACTGCTCTAATATGTGTCATGAAGCTAGTGGAAGGGCATTAAGTGCATCTATAGGAACAGGTAAAGGAACAGTTGATCTTAATGATTGGCATAAAACAGATGCTATATTTTTAATAGGTGCAAACTCTGCAACCAATACTCCTAGAATGCTGACAGCCCTAACAGAAGCTGTAAAGCATAATGATACGAAGGTCGTTCATATTAATCCTCTTATTGAAGGAGCTGCAAGAAAGGCTATTACCCCACATGAAATTATGGATATGGTGCTTTTGAGAACAACTAAGGCTTCGACCTTAGATGTTCAGGTTAGAATTGCTGGGGACTTAGCTTTATTAAGAGGAATGGCAAAAGCACTTATAGAAATGTCTGAGATAGATCCAGAAGCGATTGATCATGAGTTTCTAAAAAATCATACTAGTGGTTATGAAGAATATAAAAAAATATGTCTAGAGACACCATGGGAGTTTATTACAGAACAGTCTGGGATAAATAAAGATAAAATCTTTGAGATGACAAGGATCTATCGTGAAGCTGATGCTTCTATTTTTGCTTGGTGCTTGGGGCTTACTCAACATGATCAAGGTGTGGACACCATTAGAGAGATTGTAAATGTACTTTTACTTCGGGGCAATATTGCTAGAGAAGGAGCAGGGCCTTGTCCAATAAGAGGCCATAGTAATGTGCAAGGAAATAGAACATTAGGAATTAATAATCGACCAAGTGAGAAATGGTTGAAAAAGATGGATGATGCTTGTGGGATAGTGTCTCCACGTAAGCATGGTTATGGAACAGTTGATACTATCAAGGCAATGATGAACGGTAAGGTTAAAGTGTTCTTTGGTTTAGGAGGAAATTTTGCTAAAGCAGCACCAGATCCAGAATATACAGCAAAAGCGCTTAATAAGTGTGAACTTACTATTCAAGTAAGTACAAAGCTTAATCACAGCCATTTAATACATGGTAAAAAAGCTCTTATATTACCGTGTCTTGCTAGGTCTGAAGTAGATGAGCAAGAAAGAGGTGTGCAAAGTGTTACAGTAGAAGATTCTATGTCAATGGTGCATATATCAAAGCCTATGAAAAAACCTATTAAGGGAGATCTTCTTTCTGAAGTTGCTATTATTGCTAGAGTTGCTAAAGCAACATTACCAAATACAAAAACACCATGGGATAAATATGCCGCAGATTATGATGTTATAAGAGATAAAATTTCTGAGGCAATCGATGGGTTTGAAGATTTTAATCGCCGAGTGAGAGAGCCATTAGGATTTAGATTAAATCAGCCAGCAAGAGAGCTCATATTTTTAACACCAACAGCAAAAGCTGAATTTTCTCATGCAAAAATTAATGATATTGTCCCTAAAGAGGGTAATTTAATGCTATCTACTATGAGATCTCATGATCAGTGGAATACAACAGTTTATACAAATAACGATCGTTATAGAGGGATTAAAAATATAAGAACAGTCGTCTTTATGAATGAGCAAGACATGAAAGATAGAGGACTATCTGAGTTTGATCTTGTAGAAATAACAAGTATTGGCAAAGATGGTAAAGAACGAACTTTAAAAGGCTATAGTGCGATTAAATATAATATCCCTAAAGGTTCTACAATGGGGTATATGCCAGAAATGACAGCTTTATGTTCTGTTTCAGATTTTAGTCGACAAAGTGATCAAGCCTTATTTAAAGAGATAACTGTTAGAATAAACAAGCAAAATTAAGCTTTTATATTTACTAAAGCTATAAGCCAAATTCTTATGAGAAATAATGATATTAATGTTATAGATATAAAGAATCATAAAGCTGTTATAGATTCTAAAGGTACTTTCATTGAAAGGGATGAAATCCTTGCTGTTGAAAGAGCCTTACAGATTGTTATTAATAATATTGAGTTTAGTATGACTATGCAGACTCCTGGAGCAGAGAGATATCTTATTCGAGGACTTTTATTTGCAGAGAATATAGCAAACTTACCTTTTAAATCTTTTAAAAAGAGAGAAGCTCAAAATGGTACAATTGTAAAAGTACGCTTAGATTTTGATAATAGCGAGCTTATATCAAGAAGATTTAATATGAACTCAGCATGTGGAGTCTGTGGTAAAGAGAGTTTAAAGAATCTTTATAAGACTATCGTTCCTGTTAATAGAAAGTCAATTTTGAAGCTTGATGTTGATATAGTTAATGAGTTTTATGCATCAATGTATAGTTATCAGAAAATTTTTCAACAAACTGGTGGTGTTCATGCAGCTGGTGCTATAAATAGTAATGGAGAATTAATAGCTGTATTTGAAGATGTTGGTAGGCATAATGCTGTTGATAAAGTTATTGGCTATTTACTAGAGCAAGCTTTGTTAAGTTCTGCAGAAATACTTATAGTTAGTAGTAGAGTCTCTTTTGAGATAGTTCAAAAGTGTGCTAATGCTAAAATCCCAGTATTGATAGCGATCTCTGCACCATCATCGTTATCAGTCAAAATGGCAAAAAAAGCTGGTATAAAACTTTTAGCATTTTGTAAGAAAGATAGGATGACGTATTATAATGGATATGAGTAAGTATAGTAGGCAAACATGTCTACCTAATTTTGATGAAGATACTCAGCTAAAACTTTTAAACGCAAAAGTAGCGATTGTTGGTGCTGGTGGAGTCGGCTCGCCATTAGCTTTATATTTAGCCGCAGCAGGTGTTGGAAATATCATACTAATAGATAATGATGTTGTTGAATTGCATAATTTACAAAGGCAGATTCTATATAGAGAAAGGCAAGTAGGACAACTAAAGAGCGAAATTGCTGCAAGAGAGCTATATTCTCTAAATAGTGATATAAATACTACTGTGTATGCAGAGAGGCTTACAACAGATAATGCTAAAAGCATATTTAATAATTGTGACCTAATTATAGATGGTACAGACAACTTTGATTCTAGGTATATTATTAGTGATGCTTGTATTGAGCTAGAAAAGCCTTACATACAAATAACTGTTGATAGATTTTATGGGAGCTGCTCGCTCTATAATTATAAATCAGATACTAACTATAGAGATGTTCATAAGGTTACTCCTAAAAAGTCTGGTGTAGTTTATCCTAAGTCAAGAGGTGTTTTAGGACCGTTAGTAGGGACTATAGCTACTATAGGAGCGACACAAGCATTAAAGCTTTTAGGAGGCTTTGATGATCCATATGCTGGAAAGATTCTCTATGATGCTTTAGATTTTAAACTTACTAAAATTCCTTTTGTAAGAAAGTAATGCTTTTATAGTATTCATCTATAAATTCCAGAGAGCTCATAGTCTTTTTAATGCTTCCATTATTGATAATAACAACTTTATCTGTGAAAACTGATATTTCTAAAAAGTCATGTGTGCTCAGTAGAGTAATTATTTGATTTTTCTTGATGTAGTCTTTTAGTTTTTTCATTAGCCTTAACTTAGAATCAAAATCTATACCTGAGAAAGACTCGTCAAGTATAAGAACTTCTGGATTAGCTGATAGAGCTTGGGCAATTGCCACTTTCTGTAATTGTCCACCAGATAGTTGTGATGGGTATGATTTTAGTAGCTCTGATATTTCAAATAGATCGATTAATTTTGTAATATGATTTTTATTTTTAGTCTTATTATATTTTAGGTTTTTCTCCACTGTTAGATGAGGTAATAATAACGCTTTTTGTGGGACGTACCCTAAAGATCGCTTTATTAGTGGTAAAAAATAACTATCACTCTGCCAGATATTATTATTTAGAGTTATTTTAGACTCTGTTGCTTTTTGGGTTCCTACTATTCTCTTTAATATACTACTTTTTCCTGTACCTGAAGGTCCAAAAAAAGCAACTATTTCAGAGTTAGATAGTTGATACTGTATATTGATAGTAAAGTTCTTTGAAATATGATCTGAAATATTAAAAGTAAGCATTTGTTTTTTTATTATTTAATAGTTGAACAATAAGTAGAATCGTAAATGAGAACACTAAGAGTATTATAGACATATGATTAGCTTGGTGGTAGTTAAGCTGCTCAACTTGCTCAAATATTGCAATAGATAATACTTTAGTTTCATTCGGTATACTGCCTCCGACCATTAAAACTACACCAAACTCACCAACAGTATGAGCAAATACTAAAACTCCAGAGGTAAGTATTCCTCTGATAGATAAGGGTAAAATTATGCTATAAAACCTTCTAAAAGCATTAGCTCCAAGCAATTCAGCGCTAACTAATAACTCCCTTGGGATATTTTCAAAACTATTTAGTATAGGCCCTATAGAAAATGGCAAAGAATATACTAAAGATGCTATTAAAATGCCACTAAAACTAAAATTAAGAGACCCTCCTGTTAAGCTGTACCATAGCGAGCCTAGATAACCATTTTGGTTAAATAAAACTAAAAAGTAAAACCCTAGTATAGTAGGAGGTAAAACTAAAGGTATATTTACTAAGATAGATATTAAACTTCTAAAAACAGTCTTTTTGCTTGAAAGCCAGTATGCTAATAGAGCTCCTATAAATAATAAGATTATAGTAGTTAGTAATGATAGCTTAAAAGTTATATATAAAGCATCCCAATCCATTTTTCACCTATTTGCTGGGTATAGAATATCCCATGTCCTTTATTATTTTTTTAGATGGTTTAGCGTGTAGGAGATATTCTAAGAAGCTATTTATTTGGGCTTCTTTTTTGCTGTCTTTAGAAATAACTGTGCCATACTGTGCAATATATTCAGCTTTTGAATCTAAATCATATATCTTATAGTTTTTATTCCATTTATTTTTATTGGCTAACTTATAGAACTCTACTTGTGATTCAGCTATAAAAGCTATAGGAGCATTATTTGTTATAAAATAGCTAAATGCTTGTCCTATATTTTCACCATAGATTATTCTTTGGTTTGATGTTAGATTGTTCCAGAGATTTTTTTCTTTAAGGAATATCTTTGCATGACTACCATATGGAGCTAGGTTGGGGTTGGCTATGCTAATTTTAAGATTAGACTTTGCTATATTGTTTAAAAGCATAGGAAGATTTTTTTGCTGTTTAATTTCGTTCTTATTTATCGCAAGAACTAGTTCTCCATAAGCATAGACAAATATTTTACTATTAACTGCAGCAGCATATTTTTTATCTGCAGATAAGAAGATATCTATTGGGATACCGTTTTTAATTTGATTTGCTAATTTACTAGAAGATCCTTGGATAATCTTTATATCAAGATCTTTATGGGTTGTTCTATATTGTTTTACTACTTGTTGTAGTGTGGTGACAAAATTACTAGCACAAGCGATAGTAATAGTTGTTGCATTAGCACTTGTAAATAAAAGTGTTGTAGCAAATATAAATAATGAAGCTTTCTTAAACATGACTGTAACTAATTATCCTCCTAATGTAGAAAAATGCTTGTCATCACCAATAATTCCTTGTGTGAGGTAATGAGACTCTTTCTTTAAAGAGTAGGCATTTTTGATTATTTTTAGAAGCTCTTTGAGCTGCTCTTCATTTTGTAAATATTCTCTTAGTGAGACATTCTCTTTATCAAAAAGACAAGTATATAGTTCTCCTTTTGAATTAACTCGAACCCTATTACAGTTAGCACAGAAAATATTAGAGTATGGTGATATGATTCCTATTTTGCCTATATATTCTTTATGCATATACTCTATTGCAGGTCCTGATGTTGGCTCTCTTGGGCAGCTTGTCCAGCCTTCTTTTCTTAGCTTGTCACGGATATGATTTGTTGTTATAAAGCTTTTTTTATGTAGAGTAAGATTATCTTGGGTCTCCATTAACTCTATAAATCTAACTGTGATTCTCTTATCTTTTACATAGTCAAAAAAGGCTTGAATATCTTCTTTAGAGTCATTGTAACCTTTCAATAAAACAGCATTAATTTTGACTTTATCAAATTCAAATTCCAAAGCTTTTTCTATTCCTTGCAGTACGGTAGAAAAATTACTCATTTGAGTTATATCTCTAAATTTATTTGCAAATAAACTATCAAGACTCACGGTGATATTATTTAATCCAGATTTATAGTACTCATGGATATTTTTAGCAAGTGAATAGCCATTTGTAGTTAGAGATATGGTTTTAATACTTTCTTGAGCAGATATGAAATTAAGAATGTCTAAGAAGTCATTTCTAAGAGTGGGTTCTCCACCTGTTAATCTGACTTTTTGTACTTGAAGTACATTCATTGCTCTTAAAAGGTTTTTAATTTCATTTAAGTCTAGGAAATTATCTTTTTTACCTTTACCTTTACCTTTACCTTGGTATCCGTTAGGCAAACAGTACTGACAGCGGAAATTACATACATCTGTTAGAGATAATCTTAGGTAGGTGAATTTCCGACCAAATGAATCAGTTAACATTTCTTTGTCCTTTTTATGAAAATTTTCTTAAAAGAATGTCTTTTTTTTATTTTTACTTAATAAATTTTCTACTTGTCGTTCAGATATTCACTCTTAATTATATCTTAAAAATTTGCTTTAAAATTGGTTGTTTTAAAGGTTTTGGGTTTGTTTTTCAACCTTAGCAAAATAGGTAACTTAACCTCTAGTTTTTGATTTTTAAAACTTTTGGACCTAGCTAATACTTTCTTTATATCTTTGCGTAGCAATTCACTAATATTTCTGTTACCACATAGTATTTTAGTTTGCTAATGCATCATACCATGTTTATACTGCCTTCACATTTGATTATATGGGTTTTTCAGTACCAATGGAGTTAGTATTTTTCTTTAATTACAACACGTTTTGTTTTTGGTTTCGCGCGGCAAAGTAATACCCGATTTTTTTCTAATTTAGTGGGTAAACTAGATTCATAATATACGCTACCTTCTATCAATTTTGCACTACAAGTTTCACATACCCCCATACGGCAAGAATTTGCAAGATTTAAGCCAGCAGATTCAGCTAGTTCTAAAAGCGTTAAATTATCACTAGCTTTCCATTCTATTTCTTTATTTAAGGTTGTAAACACTACCTGAGAACTTTCTAAGTTGCTGTGTTCTTGGCTATTTCCATTTGTTACAAATGATTCTTGGAATATGCGTTCTGGATTAGCGTCACTACCAATCAAAGCTTTCTGTAATATATCTTGAAATACTTTAGGCCCGCACATATAAATATCAAATTCAGCCAATGGCATATCTATTCTTTTAACTCCATTGAGAATATAACAGCCATCAATAAAAGATCTTATATCTTGAATAGTTAAATGGCCCTCTATGTCATAGTCGACTCCTAAAAGATCTTCATTATTTGGTTGAGAATAAACATATTGCTTAGGAATGTTATACTTATTTATTAGTTCATCAAGTTCATTTCTAAATAGATGATTGATTTTATTTTGACAGCAATGAATAAAATAAATAGGAGGTTTTTTGCCAGATCTTGATAAATGCGCTTTTAACATAGCTAATATTGGAGTTATACCTATGCCACCAGCAATGAGTAATATTGGCTTAAAGCCACTACGATCAAGAACAAACCGTCCCATTGGTGGTTGCACTTCTAAGTGCATACCTTGTTGAACTTGATTGTGCATAAAACCAGATCCAAGCCCTTTGATTTCCTCTTTAATACTTAATCTATAATATCCTACTTGATCATTATAGTCTGACAGACTCCAAACACGAATTAAAGATGACCCATTTTTGTTCTCTACTGGTAGTTTTACAGTAAGAAATTGACCTGCCCTATACAGTGCGAGAGGCTTATTATCAGTAGCTTTTAGAATAAATGATTTAATATTGGGTGTTTCTTCAATAACCTGTTCAACAATTAGCTTTCGCCAGTTCTTCCAGCCATATTTACCTAATCGTTTTTGATCAATATTTGCATAAAGTTTATTTATTAAGAGAAGGGATGAAGTTCCACTTAATCCTGGTAAACCTAAAATTAACTTGAGCTTATCTTCATCAGCAATTTGCTGGCCTAATGCAATGGATGCTATTTCTGTAATGGCAATACTATTTTTTTCTTTGTGTATCAATCTTACCTTGTCACCAACTTGTATTTCACCAGTTTGTACAACATTAAAATAAACTCCACTTCTTCCTGAAAGGCCAAATTTTTGTATAAAGGAACTAGGTTGATCTAAACGCCAACATAATTTAAAACAAGGAATACGAGGACCAGAAACGGATAGTTTGACCTGTTTACCAATAGCTATAACATCCCCGACACATAATTTTTTTTTCATCTAATTGACTAATAATTAAATTCTCAGCAAAAAAACCAGGGGTAAATTTTTCGCTATTTACATTTAGTTGATCTCCCCAATATTGGTAGTTTTCTTCAGCAAATGCATAAATGGCATCAGTGTGTACGGCAACCTCATTATTAGCTAAACCATTTTCTTCAACGGCTATTTGGCCAACTACAGGTTTTTTAATATAAGCAGTTTTTACAGATTCACCATGAATATTCTGTATACGAGTTTTTCCAACACAAACACTTACTAATTTCATTTAAGTTTTTACTCCAACTAATAACATAAAACTCACAAACATTTTATTTACCTATTAGGCTTATATATTTGCTAAGAATATCCTAATACTCTCCTTCTATTTCTTACAGTTTTTAGTCAACTGTATTTATAATGGGAGTGTTGCAATCTAAGCAATAATTGGAGTAAATTTTGAAAATCTACATTTCTTGTCTAAAAAATGACTATAG
>NZ_JBGCTX010000028.1:0-31217 GCF_041102755.1 Francisella sp. 19X1-34 | reverse complement strand
TGATAGAGAATTTCTTTTCTAAAATTAAGCATTTTAGAAGAGTGTTCTCTAGGTTTGATAAAACTATTTCAGCATATATAGGAATGATTAAATTAGCTTGTACTTTTATTTGGCTTCAATGAAAATTTATTTTTGTGCACAGAACCTAATAGAATTATTTTTACAGTAGGATTTTAAACTTTAAAATAGCTTATAAAAAAGCAAAAAAATAGCTGTATAAAGCTACTTATCTAGCAAATATTATTGATAGACTAAATTTTAATAGATTTATTTTAATCAAATTTAGAGAGGTAAGATAATTATGAAACAAACAAAAGGATATGTGTATATCATAATGATTTTAGGTGCTTTGGGGGGTATCTTATATGGTTATGACATAGGTGTAATGAATGCAGCAGTTATTTTTATAAATAAAGAAATAATTATGTCTCATGCGCAAGAATCTTTACTTCTGGGCTCTGTACTTGGAGGAGGGGCATTAGCTACTTTATTTGCAGGTAAAGTATCAGACATTATTGGTAGGAAAGTCTCAATTCTAATATCATGTGTGATTTTCATATTAAGTACATTTATTATTATGAATGCACATGGTTATGATAGTTTATTGATTGGTAGATTAGTACAGGGTATAGCTGTTGGTATAGTAACTATAGTTATTCCTTTGTATATAGTTGAGGTAATACCAGAGAATCTTAGAGGTAAGGGAATTGCCTTATTTCAGCTTATGTTAACACTTGGTATAGTTGGAGCTGGTTATGTAGGATATGAGTTTACTAAATGGTTTCCTAGCAATGGCCATTGGAGAGATATGTTTGGAACATCTATGGTACCTGCAATTATTCTTTTAATTGGAGGGGTTATTTTTTTACCAACATCATCTAGATGGTTATTTATGAAAGGAAAAGCTGAAAAGGCTAAAGCTAACTTGCGTAAAATATATAGTGAAAGTGTAGTAGAGCATGAGTATGAGAAAATAAAGAAAAGTATTGGTGCCGGAGCTACATTTCAAGACTTCTTAGCTAGTTTTAAAGATAAAAGAGTCGTTGTACTTTTTGTATCAGTAGCTTTAATTGCTATGTTACAGCAGCTAACTGGGATAAATACATTCTTGCAATATAGTGCAAGTTTACTAGTTCAATCTGGTTTGACAGCTTCAACAACAGCAGTATTTAGCTCTACTGCAATAATGTTAATTAACTTTGTAGTTACTATTGTTGCTTTATGTTTGATTGATTATGCTGGCAGAAGACCACTAGTTTTATTTGGAACTTTTGTAGTGTTTTTAGCATTAGCATTAATGGCGATATGCTATTATGCTTTAGGAGCTAGCTCTTTAAAAGGTTACTGTATGTTAGTCCTTTTATGTGTATTTATCATAGGCTATGCTGTTGGTCCTGGAGTGTGTATTTGGGCTTTACTATCAGAGCCTCTACCAAATAAAATGAGAAGTGTAGGAATGTCGATAGCACTATTCTTAAACTCGGGGATGTCTTTCCTATATGGGTCTTTATTCCTACCACTATCAGCACATATTGGTTTTGCAGGATTATTTGTTATAAGTGCTATTTCTGCATTGATATATCATATTCTTGTTAGAAAGAATATTCCAGAAACAGGTAATTTATCTCTAGAAGATATTGAAAATAAGCTATATAAAGCATAAGGGGAATTTAATGTTTATAACTGATGAAGATGTGATTAAGTTTAAAGAAGATGGTGTAGTAATAAAAAAACTCTTTTCTGAAGAGCAGGTAGAAGAACTTAAAAAAGTTGTTCATAACTCTTTTATTCCAGAATATGTCAAAAAAGAAAAGAAAATGGCTAATATCCAGTTTTTACAACCAAGAAATAGGGTAGATGCGCTACAAGAAGTTGCTGCAAGTAAAGATATTCTTGAGGCGTGTTCAAAATTATTAGAAGGTGGAGAGCCAGTGATCGGAGGGGCTTCACTTTTTTATGGAGAAAAGGGAATAGAATATGTTCAAGGTTGGCATAGAGATTTATTGCATGTTCCAGAAAATGAGATAGATGATTTTTGGTTTACAAAAGCATATCATCATAATAATGTGCAAATAAATATAGCGCTAAACCATGATGAGAATCTTTGGTTTATTAGAGGTTCGCATAATCGTGATTTTACTGAAGAAGAGAAAAAGATCTTTGGTGATTCAAAAGTTATGGCAGATGTTAAATACAAAGACCTACCAAATGCAGAAAAAGTGGTCTTAAAACCTGGTGAGGCAGCATTTTATAATAATAATGCTCTGCACAAAGGCTATGGCGGTATATTAAAATCTGATAGGATGGTCGTACATTTAGGTTATCATTCGAATAAATATGATCCAACATTTAACTTTTGTGTGATAAATCATCATGAGTTTACATCAGAATATCTAAATAGTTTATCAACTAGAGTTGAAAAATTATTACAAGATCATATTATTGAAAAAGAGCAGCACCCAGAGGTAGAAAGGTTTTATCAACTACATCAGCAGTTTATAAATAGCGCATTTGAAACAAAGGAGAAATAGTATAATGAAGGAAGTGCGGTGGGGAATTATCGGTTGTGGCAAAGTTACTGAAGTTAAAAGTGGGCCAGCTTTTTATAAAGTTAAAGGCTCTAAGCTAGTAGCCGTTATGAGAAGAGATATCGAGTTAGCTAAAGATTATGCTGAAAGACATAATGTTTCTAAGTACTATGATAATGCTGATGATTTAATTAATGATAATGATGTTAATGCCGTTTATATAGCCACACCACCTTCCTTTCACAAAGAGTATACGATAAAGGCAGCAAAAGCTGGTAAAGCTGTGTATGTCGAAAAGCCAATGGCAATGAATCATCAAGAATGTTTAGAGATGATAGCTGCTTGTAAAGAAAATAATGTGCCATTATATGTGGCATATTATAAGAGATCATTACCAAGATACCAAAAAATAAAATCCTTAATACAGGATGAGAAAATTATCGGTAATCCGCGTTTTGTAAACTGCGTTCTTTATGACCCTTTTGAAAAAAGATATCAAGATCCAGAGAATTTACCATGGCATGTTATCAAAGAGATTTCTGGAGGTGGTTTATTTATGGATGTTGGTTGCCATACTTTAGATATTTTAGATTATCTTTTAGGTAAGATAGTTGATGTAGAATCTCAAGTGACAAATCAGATTAATAAGTATCCAGTCGAAGATAGTGTCGCTATTAGCTTTTCTTTTGAGAATGGTGTCGTAGGAACAGGTATTTGGAATTTTAGTAGCTATACTAATTATGACAATATAGAAATAGTTGGAGATAAAGGTAAGATAAGCTTTTCAATGTTTGGTGAAGGACCTATAAAAATTGAAACAGAATCTCAAACACAAAGTATTTCTTTAGCACATCCTGAAAATGTTTCTATCGATATGGTTGGAGATGTTGTTAATTCAATCCTAGATAATAAAAATCATACACCATCTTCAGCAGATATTTCAGCAAGAACAAATAGAATAATTGATAAGGTTTATAGTAGTTAATTATTATTTAACTTACTTTAAATAATTGACATTAACCAGTATTTTATATCCTTGATTAATAATTATATCTGATAATGAATGCTGTTATGGAGATTAAAATGAAGAAAGTAATTGTCTTAATAACAATTTTTTTTTGTATTTCTGCCTTTGGATATGAAAAGCCAGAATTAACAATCGAAGGAGAAGATGTATATATACCAAATTATAAAAGTTTTTTTTTAGGAGATCATCATGTTAAAATTATTAATGGGAAACTGATGGGAGAAATTCAACAAAAATCTATACGTTCTTTAACTAGTTTTTGGCAGCAGAAAGTAAAACCTAAAAATGAGAATCAATTAATAAGTGAAGAAGTCGCATATTTTAATAAATTAGGTATATCTTATGGAGGAGGAATAGGAGAAGGTTGGGTTGATTCTTTAAATATACAACAAGATTTAGAATTTAGATTAGATAAGGCTAATTGTGTAACAATAGTACAATATGCTATGGCTATTATTTTTGCTGAAGATCAAAAAAATCTATATAAGTCTTTTTTTGAAGCTTTTAATAAAGGACTAAATAATATTGCTTATGGCGCATTTTCGTTAAAAGCCGGAGAAACATATAAAAATAGAAATAACTTTGTGAGCTCTGATTTTAATAAAGTAAATAATAAATTAGGCTATTTAAAGGATGTGACTACAAATTTAGGACTAAAGTATAAGAGGCTTCCTACTAAAGGATATAAAATAATTAGCCACTTAGGTTGGTTTAATAAACAAAAAAGTGATTTTTCACATATTCACATCCTAGAAAAAAACTTATTTAATAAAAATATTATTGTTGAGAAGTTTACAAGTAAAGAGTATGGTGCAGATTTTCCTGATGAATCGATATTTATGCAGTATATTCCTAAAGATGTTTTTTATACTAAGCAAGGTAATGATTATTATGCTAATACTAATAATATTAAAAAACTAATGGCTGATAACATTCCTAAGATAGTTGAGTTTGTTTGTGATGATAATAAGTGGATAATAGCAGGGAAGCCAATAAGTACAGTAATAGGTTCTGATATTTTAGTCTTTCATTTAGGGATTTTATACAATGTTACATTTAACAAAGGAGATGTTATTTATAACCAAATAAACTGTATATTAAATGCAGGAACAAGAGCATGTAAAGTAGTCCCAATAAAGTGTCATAAACAAACCTGTAAAAAAGTTATGCTTTTTATGGCCAGTAAGGAATATCCAAAGAATTATGTTTTATCAAAAGATAAGGTTAATAACTTTGCCTGTACAGATCCTATGAAAGTCCCGAGAGGTTATATAGTTGAAAGAAATACTATTACAAATAATGCTTTAACTTGTAATAGATCTCTTTCAATGCCATTTGGGGATTATTTTATTCATAAGATGTATAACAAATATCCATATATAGATTCTCAATCAATATTGGGTATTAATTTACAAGAAATTACTATGTATGGGAGAGGGTCATAAATACCTTGTTAAATAAAAGAAATTCAAATAGTATGGATGGTGTGAAATTGCGTATTAAAAAGTGTATAAGTTTAGAAATATAAAGGATTATTTTTTTATGAAGAGGACAGTTTTTGCAAGCTTATTAATTTTCATGTGTATGATAGTTGGCTGTTTTGCAAATCATACTAATGTAAATCAAGATCAGCTAACAAATGCTATACAAAAAAGATTATACGAGCAAACTGGAGATAAAAAAGTATCTCAAGAGTTGACTAAGTTTATTATGTCTAATGTATTAACATGGAAGGTTAAGAGTATTGACATATCAAAGGCTAACGCAATATTAGCTTTTTCATTTGGTAATGCATATGCTAAAAATGGTAATCAAGAGCCTGGCAAGATGAATCATGAATTGGCTGACTTAGTTGTTAGTATTTATAATAAAACACATCTTCCAGTATATGCCCAGTGGGAAATAGCTCAATCTATTGGTAATAGAATACCAAAGAAAGATTTGCATACTATTTATCCAAAAGTTGATAGCCAAGGTAATTTAGTATACTTAGATACTAAAGGTGTTGCTAAAGAGGCAATAAAAGAAGCAAGGGGCGTAAATAATCTTGGTACAGCTGTAGTAGTTGCTTTTAAAGAGCATGAGTTAAGAGCAGTAAGAACATCTCAAACTTTGGGCATAAAAGCATTTGCTCCAAAAGGTTATAAATTACCAGATACTTATGATAAACATTCAGGTCAACCATGGACTCGTGATAAGTTAACATTTATGCTTTATGAGATTAGAACTAGAGCAAATATATATAGAGAAAATTTAAATGGTATGATTAGTAAGAAATAACTAATTCTAAAGAAGTTTTATTTCTCCACACCAACAGCATAATATATCACAACCATCTGGTCCAGAGACTACGGAGTGTTCTGATTCTATAGGATTAATAAAAAAATCTCCAGTCTTAAAACTTCCTCTTTCATCCGCCATAGATCCTTTTATAACGTATACCCATTCTACATCAGGATGAAGATGTTTGTTTAGTTTAATACAAGGATCCAGTCGAATAAAATCTATTTGAAAATTTCTATCTTCATCTCTAGCTAGGAGTTTTTTCGAAACACCTTTTTTAAAGCTTTCTAGTTCTTTGATATCTTTTATATTAATTTTCATTTTACTGTTTCCATAATCAAATATATTTATATGAATTAAATGCTATATTCTAAAGTTAAATAGATCAATTATTTTACCGCATATAAAAGTATCTAGTAGCTTATTTATATAATATTTATGTAAGTAGAGTGTTATCACAGAGCTATCTAAAAAAATTATAAAAAATGAATGTTATCTAAGAGTTTGTTTGGATTTAATATATAATTTTCTGGCCCTCTTAAAATAAAGATAATGAAGAGTTTTTTGATGTAATAAGAAAGACTCTTCAGACTCCCATATTTCATCAATAAAAAAATTATTTGATACTCTTCTGTACTCAAACTTAATAGGTTTTTCATGTTTTTTTGTTTGATTAATCAATACTTGTAATATTCTTTCAAAATCATCTGTATGATTAGGGTAAATGTTAAAGCAAAAAGATTTTAGAACCATTTTTATTATAAATTATAATATTAAACTATGATGTTACACATATTGTTAATGATTAGAGTAAAATTTTATAGTAATGTTTAGCAAATTATCAACATAATTATTTGGACTGGTTTTAAATTTTAAAAGTTGCTTGTTATAGTATTTCAAAGTTTTGAAATATCAGTTAAAATTTTCATTGCTGCGGCTAAGAAATGTATAATTTAACATTTGTAATATGTATATTTTCCTTTCATTCTTAGTCGTAGTAGTAAGCTTTAATTAAAAAATACTCATTGATTCACACATCATTAAAAAACAACAAAAACATATTGCTAAAGTAATTATATTAAAATTATATTTTTTTGTTGCTAGTGATATTACTAGCCAGCTTAGCATTCCCCATATAATACCTTGAGAAATAGATAGAGTTAGAGGCATTAGTACAATAGTTAAAAATGCTGGAATAGTCTGCGAAAGATCATCCCACTCTATAAATCTAACTGAAGAAAGCATGTGACTACCAATAATTACTAATGCTGGAGCAACAACAAACATTGGTACCATTTCTACAATAGGTGATAAAAATAAAAATGGTAAAAATAATACTCCTACCGTGATCGCTACCAATCCACTTTTGCCTCCAATAGAAATACCAACTGCAGACTCAACATATACAGAAGATGGTGATGTACCAAACAATCCAGAAAATAAAGATGAAAAAGAGTCTACAAGTAATGACTCTCTCATTCTGATAGGGTTGCCATCTTTATCTAGAGTGTTAGCAACACTAGCCAATCCTACAATCGTACCAGTACTATCAAAAATATTTATAAATAAGAAAGAAAATATTGCAGGTATAGTTGCTAGTTTTAAACTTCCAAGCCAATCTATAGAAAAAAATAGCGAAAAGTCAGGCATTGAAAAGAAATGTTTTGGGATCTGCATAACAGTCTCAGTGCCTATTACTCTACCAAAAGGTAAAGATAGTAAGCATCCAACAAAAATCATAATAAGCATTGCTGTTTTAACTTTTCTACAAGTTAGAATAATTAGTAAGAACAGACAAACAATAAAAATTCCAGTCTGGATAGAAATAGGGGCTATTTCTAGTAGGGAAGATGGAGATTTCTCAATAAATCCAGCATTAAAAAAGCCAACCAATGCAACAAAAACACCAATCCCAGCACCTATACCATTTTTTACGCCAACAGGAATTGCATCTAAGATTTTAGCCCGGATATTAAAAATAGCAAGTAATGCAAAGATTACCCCAGACCAAAAAACCGTCCCTAAAGCTGTTTGCCAAGGGATATGCCAAATATCAACAATAGTATATGTAAAAAAGACATTCATCCCCATTGCTGGAGCTACAGCATATGGGTTTTTAGCATATAGTCCCATAGCTATTGAAGATAAAGCAGAGATCATAACTGTACTAGTTACTATAGCATTAGCAGGCATGCCTGTTTGACTTAAGATTTTTGTATTAACAATGATGATATAAATCATCGTTAAAAAAGTTGATAAACCTGCAATTAGTTCTACTTTATATGATGCAAATTCGTTACCAAAAAGTTTATTCATAAAGAGTTTTTTCCATTAAAATTTAATAGCATTTAACTTATTCTAATATCTTATTATTTATCAAAGTCTGGTGTAAGTGCAGGATTTCTCTTATGATGGCTACGATTATGCCAAAAGCTTATTCTTTCTAAAGCTTTTTCAGAGACTTTTTTACCATCTAAGAAATCATCAATTTCAGCATATGTAACACCCATTTCATCTTCATCAGTTTGACCTTGCCATAATCCAGCAGAAGGTGCTTTATCTAAAATATTTTTAGGGACTTCTAAATATTTGCCAAGCTCAAAAACTTGAGATTTTTTAAGATTTACCAGTGGAAGTATATCTGCTGCGCCATCACCAAATTTTGTAAAGTATCCCATATACCATTCACAAGCATTATCTGTACCAATGACAATACGATTGTTTTGTTGGGCATAAGCATATAAATACATCATTCTAAAACGTGCTTGAGCATTACCTTTTATAACGTGTTGGCGATTATTATCAGAGTTTGTAAAAGCTTGTGTAGAGTCTAAGAATGTCTCATATACTGGTTGAATAGGAACTATATGATGAGGGATGTTTAACTTATTTATAAGCTCTATTGCATCATGCATATCTTGATCTTGATTATTCTTTGAAGGCATTATTAGAGCTGTTACTGGCAGATTAGTTTTCGTGGCTAAACAAGCAGCTACAGCTGAGTCAATGCCGCCACTTATACCAATAACAAAACCTTCAGCAGGGTAGTTTAAGCAACTTTCTTTTAGCCAATTCATTATTCTTTCTGAATAATCACTTACTTTAAAATTTTTAACAATTTTCATTTTATATCCTTTACTTACTTTACTAAATTTAATCTATCAGAATTAATTTTCTTTCTACCTATTTTGGCTTGATGATTATTGTTTAGTTCAACACAGTCTCCTGTAAAACCAATTTTAACTTTTAGTAGAGTGCTTCCTATACCGAATATATCTACAGGCGTATTTTCATCATTAAATTTTTTTACTTTATTATAATCAAAGTTTCCTGATGCAATAATTTTAACATGTTGGAATCCTTCAGCATCAAAAGACTTTCGTAAGACTTTTATAAGTTCTGGATTTACACCACTATATTTAGAGTCCTCTGTTAGAATAGGGTTTTCTAAGAAATATTTATCTGTCATATTTGGAGATGTATCAACACGAACTGCAAATAATTTATTGCCAAATTTTCTTGCTACAGCAAGAGAGTCTGTAATTACATCATTATTATAGTCAACTAAAGCAATAAGAGGTTCATCAGGAAATGTATTAACATACGCTTGGCATGCATTTATAAGATTACCATCAAAGCTTTGAATTAAGGCATGAGGCATAGTTCCTATACCTAACTGACCAGTCCATGACCCCATAGCATCTGTAGCAATTTTAGTGATTCCGCCAATATTTGCAGCATATCCATCACCTGGTTGAGTCAAATAAATATCTTCGCGGTCTCCCATAAATATTATTTCTTGATCTTTATTAAGAAGTTTATTATATCTGTATGCATTTGTAGCTATGCTTGTTCTTCTAGCTAAAATACCATCAATTATCCCTTCAAGAAAACCAAAGTTTTTATATTTTCCTTTTATTGTTAATACTGGTTCAAATGCAGAAATTTCATCACCATCATTAAGAGCTTTTATTTCTAAATCTTGATAGTTTAAGGCAAATTTTTTAACTAAAGCTAGTGACTCATCAACTCCACAAAGTATAGTCTTATCGTGACGTTGGAAAAATTGCATTAAAATAATATCTTTAGAGCTTTCGAGTATTTTCTGAGTTTTTATAAAATATTTTGCTGAGTAAAGACCAGTTGATATATGATTATCAAATTGAAATGTCTTATTTGTAAGCCTTGCTATTTTACCAGCTTTCTTAAGGGTAAATTCACAATCTATCATTGGAATTATAATTAGATTTCATAGTATAGCGTCTATTATATCATTGTTTAAATATAAACTTTTATAAGATATTATTTTATTTAGAAAAAGCAGGGTTGCTCATGTGAGGCTTGTCATAATTATCAACATTATACCCAGCACCTAAAGATTGATATAAGTTTGATATACTAATTAAAGAATTCAACTTAGCTTGATTAGCTTGCATTTGTTGGTTAAGAACATTTAAATAAATACCTAAGTATTGCGCTTTACTTATAGCACCTAACTGATATTTTTTCCTAAGGATTAGCTCTTGTTTTTTCGTTGATTCAAGTGATGTTATTTGTCTATCATAGTTTTTCTTATCAGCGACTCTTTTTGATAGATCATTATCAACATCTTCAAATGCTTTTTGCAAAGTATTAATATAATCATAGTATGCCTGATAGAATTGAGACTTAGCTTTATCACTATCTGCCATAATACTTAAGTTAAATATTGGTACGGCAGCAACAGCTTCAGCAGCCCATGCCCATGCGTTCAATGTAGCTAATTGACCAAGAGCCAAAGTTGCATTACCAAATGTACCGGTTAAATCGATACTTGGGAAGAACTGTGATCTTGCTAGACCTATGTTAGCATTAGCAATTTTCAATTTATACTCAGCAATAGCTATATCTGGACGATTCTCTAACACTTGTGAAGGTAAGTTAACAGGGTTCTTGATATCAGCATTTATCTGATCAAGAGTTCTTGTTGTGTTAATTTGTCCAGGATTTCTTGCTGTTAAAATTTTAAGAGTGTTATTAAAATGAGTAATATCATTTTTTATCGTAGCAATTTTACCTTTTTGAATTTCTAATTGTTGTTTTATCAACTCAGGTAGTAAAGGAGAACTTGCGCCTAATTGATGTTGACGTTCAGCATAGTAGTATAAAATCTGCATTTTATCTACCAGTTGTTTTTGAAGTTGTAATTGCTCTTTTGCAGTTATTAAAGAGAAATATGCTCCTGTAACTTGAGTGATTATTGTCAATCGAGTTGCATTTATAACATTTTTTTGAGATTTTTCACTAAACCTAGCAATTTTACCTAGTTGGAACTGTCTGACAATATTAATTGTATAACTAGGAATAATCCCTGCTACAGAGCCTCCAAAAAGCGAGGAGCTTGGGGTAGTTACATTTGGTATGCTTACGTTAGATGTAGTATCAAATGTTTGGGCAATAAAACCACCGCCTCCAACACTTGCAGTAGGTAACCAACCATAGTCAGCTTTGTTTACTTCAGCTTGAGCTTGCAGTACATTACCAATAGCTACTTGGATTTTATTATTATCTTTTAATGCGGTTGTTACAAGGTTGTTTAATGTTGGGTCATCAAACTCTCGCCACCAAGCAATTTGTGTTAAATCCCAGTTCTTACTGACTTCACCAGCCGCTTTACTTTGACTATTCCAAAGAGCTGGAGCTTTTACTTTAGGTTTCTCATATTTTGGATTAAAAAAGCTACAGCTTGACGTTATTAGGATAGTAGCAACTAGGGCTGTACGAAATATATTTCTTTTAATCATATTTGTTTGCCTATAATGTGTCTATTTTTACAGTTGCACTTGCACCGACTCTAAGTGGGTAGCTAGGATCATTCTTCATTGCAATTTTCACAGGGAAACGTTGTGTAACTTTTACCCAGTTTCCAGTAGCATTTTCTGGAGGAAGTAGTGAAAATACTGATCCAGTTGCATAACTAATACTATCTACCTTACCTTGATATGTATGATTATACATATCAAGCTCAACTTCAACCGTTTGTCCTGGCTTAATTCTATTTAGGTCTGTTTCTTTAAAGTTAGCATCAATCCACCATTTTTGATTATCAATAAAACCAAATAGTGATTGTCCTGGTGAAACAAGTTGTCCTTTATATAGCTTCATGTTTGAAACATAACCATCATCCGGAGCTTTAAGTGTAGTATAGCTAAGATTTAGATTAGCATTATCATAATTAGCTTTTGCAGCACCCACTTTAGCTTTAGCTATTTCTACTTGAATTAATGCTTGTTTTAGAGATGATGCAGCTTGATCTTTTGCTTTTTCTGCCTGGATTTTCTGATCAATATATTTCTGTGCATCTTGTAGTGATCCAGCATCTTCTTTATATAATTTAACGTATCTATTTGCCATTTTTTCAGCAGTATCTAGAGATGCTTTTGCTTTAACTAAGTTAGACTTTGCAAAGCCAACTTGTTCTTCAGCGACAAATAGTTGGCCTTTTGCTTGGATAACTTTTGAGTTAGCTTGAGATACTTGTAGTTGGTAATCATTTGGATCAATCTGAACTAGTTTATCTCCTTTATGTACAAACTGGTTATTTTGGACATATACTTTTTCAATATAACCACCAACTTTAGGGGATATTCTAATAACATCAGCACTTACATAAGCATTATCGGTACTTGGGAAAATCTTATTATATTTATAATACCCATATATACCTAAGGCTACTAAAACTATCACTGAGCAGCCGATAATTATTTTTTTAGGAGAAAGTTTAGATTCTTTCTTCGTGTTTTCTGTTTGTGGTTGTTGTTGTAAATTTTCTTCTGACATTCTAATTAATCCTATAATAATTTTAATGCATTACTGGAACAGGAGCATCTTTAGGGGGTTCTTTTAATAAAAATGGCACAATAGCTAAAATTATGCTCATTATACCTACAACATAAAACGAATTAATGTAACTTAATAGGCTACTTTGATGAATTATTTGCTGTTTTGCAATAGCAACAGTAGATGTCTCAGGCATAGGTAAAGTATGAGCCCAAGATTGAAAATTTTGATTTAGAGAAGATATGTTTTGGGATAACTCTTGATATGTAGTTTGTTGGTTTCTTGATATAAATGTTGCAACAAATGCTGTACCAACAGAGCTTCCAAAGTTTCTAAAGAAGTTAAATGACCCAGACATATCGCCCATATCTTCATCAGCAACTCCTACAACAAGTACGCTCATAAATGGAATAAAAAACATCATCATTCCAAAACCTTGAATAGCTGTTGTTAAAATAATATCAAATTCACTTGCAGTAGCAGAAAAATTAGCCTGCATTAAACAAGATATCCCAAATACAATCATTCCTAAACTAATTGTTTTTCTAACTCCTAGTTTTTTTACTAAGATTGCTTGTGTTAGACCAGCACCAATAACAGCTGCGATACCTCGAGGGGCTGTAATATAGCCAGCTAAATCAACAGGGTAGCCATATACTTGTTGTAGCATTGTTGGTAGATATGCCATTGCAGCTGAGAATAAAAGTACAAACATAAAGCATAAGAAACAGGCTATTACAAAGTTCATATTTCTAAAAATTCTAAACTTAACAACTGATGAGTAGGTTAATCCTCGCCAGATGAAAAAACTTAAAGAAACTATAGATATAGCAAGTAAGATTATTATTTTAATAGAGTCAAACCAACCATCTGTATTACCATTATCTATAAAAAATTCTAAACAGCCTACACCGATAGCCATAAATCCAAAGCTGATATAGTCTATTTGGATTTTCTTAATTTTGGTAGTTTCCATCATAAAAGCAATTATGACAAAAGCTATTAAACAAAGAGGGACATTTACATAAAATATCCATTCCCATGACATATTCTCACAAATTGCACCACCTAAGACAGGACCAACAATAGGTCCCATAACGATAACCATACTATATACAGTCATCATCTTATTATATTCCTCATTTTTAAAGCTTGTTGAAATATAGGTTTGGGCTACAGATGGTAAGAATGCACCACCTAAACCTTGAAAAGCTCTAAAAATAATCATTTCTGTTAGTGATGTTGATAGGCCACACATAATTGATGAAACACCAAAAATAACTGAAGATATTAAAGCAACTCGTTTAATACCATATTTTTCTATCACAAGTCCAGATAGTAAAATAAAGATTGCTGCAGTAACAATATACACGGTTGTAACATCTGCTATTGTTTCGACATTTGCACCAATAGCCCCCATAATTTGAGGTATTGCAACTGCAACAATAGTTAAGTCAACAATTTCAGCTAGAGCAAGTAAGCTTATAGCTATTGCAACTATAGATCTTTTCTGACTCCAGAATCCTGTTGTGTTAGTCGTATTTGTTTGCATAATTTAGAAGTATTTTTTATAAAACATAACCATAACTACTAACTAAATTTAAGTAGCGGAAATAAAAAATATTTTAGGTATTTAATTTATTTTAGAATTATTGCACAATTTAAGCTAGGTACCATAACATTATAGGGACAAAAAATATTGAAAAGTGGCCAAAGTTACCCTGATACACAAATACTCTCTCTTGGTGATTGGTTGGATGGTCCATCAATTGTTGCAATAAAAGGTGGTAATTCTCCAGAAAGTGAGAACCAGATAAATGCTAAGGAAACTGGCTGGCATCAGCACTTACGCGGAAAAATATTTTGTGTAGAGAGTGGACTTGTGCATGTTAGTACACCAAATGGCTCATGGGTTTTACCTTCTAATAGAGCAGGGTGGGTACCTCCAAATACCTCACATAAAATACGTATTAGCGGTATTGTTCGTGGTTGGGTTATTTTTATATTACCTAGTATTTGCGAGACTTTACCAGATACTTCTCGAGTTATTCCAATGAGTATGGTACTTAGAGCATTAGCACTAAGAGCCGTTGAGTGGGATAAACAACAAACCTTAAGTGAAGAGCAGGAGTATATTGCAACTATAATATGTAATGAGATAAGAAGAGCTCCAGAAGAAGCATTACATTTACCGATGCCAAAATCAAGTAGACTAGTTAAAGTTGCAAATGCAATAATTGATGATCCGTCGCTAAATAAGAGTTTAGAACAGTGGGCATCATTTGGAGCTATGTCCCCTAGGACTTTAAGGAGAGCCTTTTTAACAGAAACAGGACTTAGTTTCTCTCGTTGGCGTCAACAAGCTCAATTAGCACATGGTTTAGATATGTTAGCTCAAGATATATCAGTTACAGAAGTTTCAGATTCTTTAGGTTATGCATCATCTAGCAACTTTATTGCGATGTTTCGACGAGCTTTTGGTAAAACACCAAAACAGTACTTTTCAAGTAAAGAAAATTAAATTATAGAAAGTCATTCTTAAGTTTTTTGATATCAATTTTACCCGTGTTATTTTTAGGTAAAGTATTTACAAAGATGCATGTTTTAGGAACTTTATAGCTTGCTAATTTTTCTCTACAATGATCAATTACATCTTTTTCAGTTAGTTTAGAGTCTTCCTCAAGTGAGATAAAAGCAATAGCTCTTTCTCCTGAAGTTTTAGATTCTACACCTGTTACAGCAGCTTCTTTGATATCTTCTAATTTTAGTAGACATATTTCTATTTCTCGAGGGTAGACGTTAAAGCCAGATACAATAATTAAGTTTTTAAGTCTATCAGATATTGTTAGGCGTCCTTTTTTATCAATATATCCAACATCTCCTGTTTTTAACCAGCCATCTTCAGAAAAGTATAATTCATTATTTTTGTCATCATTCCAAAAGCCTTGGCATCTTTGTGGGCCTTTAAGCCAGATCTCTCCTTCTTTGAAACACTCATTTATTTCTTCAGAAGTTTCTATATTTCTTATACTTAATTCAGTCCCAGGAATAGGATAACCACATGTACCAAAATAATCCTCTTCAGATTCATTAAACTTATTTAAAGAAATAGCAGGAGACATTTCAGTCATACCATAGCCTTCTTTAAGCTCGACTCCAGTTCTATCTAGCCATCTTAAATATATTTTACGAGAGATAGGCATTCCACCACTTAAAGAATACTGATATCTTGTTTTATTTATTTTGTCAAAATCTGGATGCTCCAGCATAGCCATATAAAGGGTATTTAAACCATTAAAGATTGTAAATTCATTTTTTGACATTGTTTTAATTAGATCTTTAATATCTCGAGCATTTGGAATCAAGATATTTTTAGCTCCAGCAAAGAAGAAGCACAATAGATTAGCACTAAGTGAAAATATATGGTACAGAGGAAGAGCTGTGATAAGAACTTGTTCAAACACATTCATGTCATGATTAATCCAAGCCCAAACTTGCTGGATATTTGACGCAACATTATCATGAGTAAGAATTGCGCCTTTAGGCTGGCCTGTTGTACCACTTGAGTATTGTAAGCACAAAATATTTTCTTTAGAAATATTAGGTTTTTTATATAATTTTTTATCTGCTTTTAGAGCTTTTGTAAACTGTATAAAGGTGTTCTTATTATACTTAGGTTTATCTTTGATTAGATGTTTTGATACTAAACCGATTACTTGCTTCTTAGGGAATGGATATAAGTCAGCAATATTTGTCACAATAACATTCTCTAAGGAGCTTATACCTATTCTTGCTTTTTGAATATGATGAGCAAACATATCCATTACAATAGCTATTTTTACATTACAGTTATTAAAAATAGCTTCTAGTTCATCAGCTTTATAAAGTGGATTCGTATTGACAAATACTGCACCTATTTTAATACATGCAAATAAACTTACAGTAAACTGTAAACAGTTTGGTAGAACTATTGCAACTCTATCACCTTTTTCAACACCTAAATCATTTTGAAGGAAGCTAGCTACTTTTGTCGCTAGATCATCAAGTTGTGTAAAAGATAGGTTCACATCGTGGCAAGATACAGCATCGCGATAAGGGTATTGAAGTATTGCCTTTTCATATAAATCTAAAAGAGTATATATATTTGGCTCTATATCTTTAGGTGTGTTCTCAGGATAGTTAGACAACCAAGTCGTTTTAGAAAATTTGCTCATGATAAAAAATAAAATTAGATATTAAAAGTTATTTTAGCAAAAAAATAACTTATTGAAATAAGATTGGATTATATATTTGGATAAATAATTAATAATATAGGACTAATTAAAACATAATCAATAGAGGGTTTTAGGTTATATATTAACTAAATCTAGTCTTAAATTGATTGTTTAATAAAATTGATTATTGAAATTATATTTATAGGGGCTGTTTCTGCTTTGAGTATCCTTTTGCCAAGGTTTATAGTTGAAAAATTATTTTCTCTAAAGTTATTCATTTCTGATTCACTAAATCCACCTTCAGGTCCAATGAAAATATTAAATTCATCAGAGATCTTTATTTGAGACTCGAGGTTTTTGATAGTTTGAGAATATGGACAGAGAATGAAATTTAGATCTTGCATATTTATATCTATTTCAGGCAGACTTATAGGGGTATGTATATTGGGAATAAAAACTCGGCCACATTGCTCTGTTGCTGATATTGCTATTTTATTCCATCTTTCTAATTTTTTATCAAAACCTTTTTTATCAAACTTGTGATTTGTATATTCGGTGATAATTGGATATATATTATTTACTCCTAGCTCAGTAGCTTTTTGAATAACAAGGTCAAAGTTTTCATTTTTAATTAGGGATTGGTATAGGTTTATATTATAAGCATTTTCATTTTTTATCTCTTTTGAAGAGGTTACCTCAAGTTCAATATTCTTACTATTTATATTAAGTATTTTTGTTTTATATTGAATACTATCTGAGTTGTTAAATAACTCAACAAGATCATTTTTTTTAAGTCTAAGAACATTTTTGAAATAGTTATAATACTCTCCAGATATTGAAAGATTTTTTGTGTTTTTTGAAATTTCAGCAAAAAAACCTCTAATAGTTCTCATAAAATTAAAATTTGTTAAAATATTTATCCTTTATTATAAATTTTAAACTAATCAAAAAGTAGGAAAATATGAAAATATTTAATAAAAGTTTTATGACTAACCTAATTGCTTTTCTCTTAGCATTACTTGGATGGTTTTTAGCAGATCAACATATCCAAAATATTGGTTTTTATGCTTTATCTGGAGCACTGACTAATTGGATTGCAATATATATGTTATTTGAGAAAATTCCATTTTTATATGGTTCAGGTATTATTCCAAATAAATTTGAAAGTTTTAAAAAAACTATAAAGAATATGATTATGGAGCAATTCTTTTCTCCAGAAAATTTAAATAAATTCTTAGCGAGTGATGAAATTAAAAAATATATAGGAAATTTAGTAACTTCGAAAATAGATCTGAATAAAGTTTTTGATAGTTTTGTTGATATGCTAATGACTAGTAAATATGGTTCTATGATAGATATGTTTTTAGGAGGAAAAGATGCTTTAGAGGGTCTAAGAGAACCTTTTATAAAAAAATTAGATACAAAGATTTTAGAGCTAGTAGATGATCTAAAGATAGATAGTAATACTCTCTCAGAAAAAGCTAGTGAGAAAATTGAAAAATTAATAGATATGCGTTTAGAAGAGTTAACTCCACAAATGATAAAAGAGATAGTTCAAAGAATTATTCGTGAGCATTTAGGTTGGCTTGTAGTTTGGGGGGGAGTATTTGGAGGTTTAATAGGTTTGGTAGCTAGTTTTATTGTTTAGTAGTTACACTAAATAGGTTAGGAGGGTTAGCTTTCAGTGTTTTTATATTATGTTCTTTTTGTTTTATAAGATTTTTAATTAGCCATGGCTTTAGCTCAGAAAGAATATGTGCTAGAGCAATGTTTGTTAATTCTGCATATCTGTGAGCACTGACATCATTACTGGTAATTTTATGATTGTATTTTATTGTTTTGATTACGGCAGCTCCAGTTTTCTCATTCTTGAGGTAGAATGTTATATAAAAGAAGAACTGATTATGATCCAGGTCTAGAACAGGTCCATATGGAGTAGTGCCTGATAAGGTGAAATCTTGACGGATATTGATATTTTGGAATGCTAAATTATCAACAATATTATGATCTAAAATATACTCAAAAGCTGCTACTGTAAGCATCTTAGATACTGGAATAGCCCATGAACTATTTTTGAAATTATGTAGTTGATCATCTTCGACATAAAACATCTGAGTTGATTTTGATACTTGTGTTTGTATATTGTAAACAAGCAAAGTGGTATCTATAACAGCATTCTTAGTATTAGGAAGAGACTTTTTCTCGATTTGCTTACCATAAATTATGTATTCTTTTTCCTTAGGGACTTTTACAGGGTCTCCAACTAGAGAAAAGGCAAATAGTTTTAGAGGTAAAGTCACTATTAGACTAGTTAGTAAAAATAATTTAATACTTTTATTAGTTATCATGTTCTACTCCTCTAACAATAATTGAAGGATCATACTGTAATAGTCTCATAACATCATTTAAGCGCGTAATTGTTTCTTGGCTTTCAGTCATTGTATCATTAAAATTCATAAGAGTTTTATTAAAATAAATAGATGAATTACTAAGATTGTAAAGAAGTATATTTATACTATCTGTAAACTCATTAAATTTATTTAGGTTTTGAGGAGATAACATTTTATTAAATTTAGCAGATATTTGATCTAAAGAGTCAGCTATTGCGCTAACTTTTTTCATAATACTTTTAAGTTGAGATGGTTTTGATTTTATAACAATTATTTGATCTTTACGTTTATCTACTAAATCAAGACCTACTTCATTTTTGCCAATGTCTAATGAAAGCTCAACAATTGATTGGCCTGTTATACCAACTGTTTGTAAAGTCGCAACAGTTTGCTTATAGATAGGTATGCTGCTATCAATTTTCATATATACACTAACTAATTTAGGATTATTTTTGTTAATTTCGATATTGCTAACTTTACCAATATCAAATCCTTTATATGAGACATCTGAACCAATATTTAATCCAGAAATACTAGAAAAGTTTGTCATATAAGTGGTTGTAGATTGGCTTTTAAAGCCTCCAGATAGGAAGAAGCCAATAAAGATCATTACAAACACCATGAAAATCACAAATAATCCTGCGATAAGGTTCTTTATACTATTTTCATTCATTATATAAGCTCCTAATATTTTCCCTCATTATGTGGGTCAAAAAACTTTCTTATGCTTTCATACTGAGTTTGTTGAGAAACAAACTTAACTGTATCGTGCAACATTATTTTTTTTTCATCCATATATATTATATCATCAACAATCCGCCAAATAGTGTTTAGATCATGGGTGATCATAACAACAGATATTCCAAGTTCTTCCTTTAAGTATAAGATAAGCTCATCCATAGCCTTAATCGAAAATGGGTCTAGACCGGCGTGAGGTTCATCTAAAAAAACAACTTTAGGATCTAATGCAATAGTCCTTGCTAGGGCAACTCTTTTTAACATTCCTCCGCTTATTTCAGAGGGGTATTTATTAAAAGCTTCCTCTTTAAGACCAACCATTTTTAACTTTATAACAGCAATATCCGTTAATATATCAAGAGGAAGATTTGTATGTTGCTTTAAAGGGAATATTACGTTTTGTAAATTAGTTAAAGATGAAAAAAGAGCGCAGTGCTGAAACATCATGCTCATATTGTTTGAGATTTCTTTACGTTTAATAGGGTTATCTATTAATTTTGATATCTCTTGTCCGAGTAAAAAAATTTTACCAGAGTATATAGGTTGTAGCATGAGAATTTCCCTCATTAGAGTAGTCTTACCACATCCACTGGCGCCAATAATACAACTTATTTTTTCTGGAGGAATGTCAAGGTTTAGGTCTTTATGAACCCATTCTCTACCAAATTTAGTATATAGGTTTCTTACTTGAATAATACTTTCATTCATTATAATACTCCCTGATTATGAACCATTTAATGCTACCGCAAAAACAGCATCAACAACAATAATTAAAAAAATTGAATAAACAACGCTTGTAGTGGTAGCTTTACCAACACTTTGAGAATCCCTTTTTACTGATAAACCTTGATGACAGCCAATACCTGCTATGACTAAAGCAAAGAAAGGTGTCTTAAGTAGACCTATATAAAAATGATTAACACTAACATGAGTAAATAACCGATCAAGAAACTGTAGAGGCGTTATTCCCGCGATTACATCCATAATAATCATACCACCGATTATATTAGCAACCATTGCTATCACAGTAAGTACAGGCATGCTTATAACCAAGGCAGTAATTCTTGGTAATACTAAGCGTTGCATTGGGTCTTCACCAATTGTTTGAAGAGCATCAATTTCTTCATTAACTTTCATAATGCCTATTTCAGATGTAAACGAGGAGCCACTTCTACCAGCGATAATAATAGCTGTAAATAATGGTGCAAACTCTCTAAAGGATGATATGCCTAACATATCAACAACAAATATCTGTGTGCCATATTGTTGCATCAACCCTAAAGGTAAGTATGTTAAAACTAGCCCGACAATTAGTGATAAAAGTATGACTATACTTAATGCCTTAATTGTTGAGTCATATGTAATATTTAGGACAATAGAGAAAAATTCTTTATATGGTTTACGAATAAGATTTAAATATGCAATAAATACAGCACCAAGAAATCCAATACTTGCTTTTATCTCAGATAAAAGGTTATTTGTGTTTTTGCCTAAGGTATAGATGCTATTAAATACAATATGATTAGATTTTTCAGCAAGCTCTTCATCAGTTTTAGATGGAAAATTTTTACTAACAATATTAATTAAATTTTGACTTCTTTGATTATTAATTATTATTTTATCTTTGGTTAGATTTAAGCTATTAGCTATTTTAATTATAAAATAAGCGCCTGCACTATCTATGTTCTCTATTTTTGAGATATCTAAGTATTTTATTTCAGTTTTTATCTTACTTATATCTTTTGTGATTAGTTTTGGCTTAACTTGCTTAAGCGTCAGCAAGCCTTCAAAATAAATTGTATCATTATCTATTTTAAAATCCATCTGCTCCATGCAAGAGTTTAAGCCTCATAGTTTTAATATACTAAAAAAGCTAATGAATACCAATAGCTACAATATAGTTATTAACAATATTTAATAGAATCATATTGTGTTAAATTATTCACTGTAATTATATTTATAAGGCGTTGCTTATATTCTTTGGATCCTATTTCTGAGTAATTCTCTAGAGTGTCAAATAAAGCTGTGCTAGGCAGCTCATTACGCTCTACCTTATCTCTAATAACACGAAAATCCTTAAAGTTTGAGCCAGTATTAAGCCTATAATAATAACCGAGGATACCATCACTTGTATTGCTAAATACTTCTAAGTAGACATCTGCATTTAACGCTTTTACTCCACAGTTTTTGTAGTAGCAGTGCAATCCAAAATAGTTATTATAATTTTGGGCAAATCTTGATGTCCCCCAACCACTTTCTAGAATAGCTTGAGCAAGAATAAAGCTAGTAGGAACAGTATTTACTTTTAGCTCTAAAAGCTTGAGTTGTGTAGGGATATCAGTATTATTTTCTATTTTGTAGTATTTTAAATATTCATTTAATACATGTAGATTTTTTTTATTGAGGTTTTGTTTTTTGTTAAAAGCCTTTATTAGTGATGCTATTTGCTTTTTCTCTAGACATATCTCTTGGTTAGCAATACTTATTGCAGATAGCATATAAGTTATAAAACTAGTTTTTCTTTCTGTAAAGTCTTTAATATCTGAAAAGTTTGGTTTTTGTAATATTTGATGATGAGCAGATGCTATAAAGAAGTTTTTGGTAGGGTATTTAACTTTTTCTTCGAGAGATAATATTATCGCGAGTAATATTAAGCATAAAGAAATACTAAAATACTTTATAGTTTCTTTTTTACTTGTCATACTCATAGTCTTCTTCTTCAAAATATTCTATAGTTTCTCTAAGTTGAGATTTTAAATTAAGCATATCATTTGGCAGTTTACTTTTGAATTTGACGGTCTTTTCTGTAATAGGGTGGGTAAATGATAACTTATAAGCATGTAAAGCTTGTCTTTGTATGTTTTGTATACCAAGCTTTTCTAATTTGACGGATGATTTATTGTATGTTTGATCTCCAACTAATGGATGCTTAATGCTTTTCATATGAACTCTTATCTGATGAGTTCTACCTGTCTCAAGCTTACATTCAACTAAAGTAAATCCATCATAAACTTCAATAGGTGTATAGTTCGTGATGGCATCTTTTCCTTTATAGTTTATAGCCATCTTAGTGCGATTATTAGGATCTCTACCTATTGGTTCATTAATGGTGCCTTCATAGTAGATTTCTCCTTCCACAATAGCTAGATATATACGCGATACTTCTCTATTTGAAAGTTGTTGAACTAGGTTATGGTATGCAATACTACTTTTAGCTGCCACCATTAATCCAGATGTATCTTTGTCTAAACGATGTACTATGCCAGCACGAGGTAACTTATCTTGATTTTCATAGCGATATAATAGAGCGTTTGAAATTGTACCAGTCATATTGCCAGCACCAGGGTGTACGACCATATTTATAGGTTTATTTATTACGACAATATCATCATCTTCATATACTATATCTAGTTCAATATTCTCTGGATACCATTCATTAGTAGGTAAAAACTCAATATTTATATCTATTTCCTCATCACCCAATACTATATGTTTAGATTTGGTTGCTTGTCCATTAACTGTTATCGAACCTTCCTTTATCCATCTTTGTATCTGAGAGCGAGAAAATTGCTCAAATAAATCATTAATGGCTACATCTATTCGTTTACCAGCATCTTCTGGTTGTAGAATAATATTTTGATGAAATTTGTTAGATAGTGTATCATTTGGCATGTTATATATTTTGTATGTTTTTATAAAAAAATAATTCTATTATAGAATTATATAAGAAAATTCTAAGGATAGTTAACTTAATGACTAGGTTTTTATATTTAATATCTCTTATATTGGTTGTTTTGGCACTGAGCTCTTGTGGCCCTAAAAAAGATCCAGAGTTACCACAGGTATATACAGGTTATACAGCTAGTTTTATTTATGCAAAAGCACACCAACAAATGCAAAATGAGAAATATTTTGATGCTATTCGGTCATATAAATCTCTTGTTGCACAGTATCCTTTTACTCCTTTAGCAGAAAAAGGGATGGTTGATCTAGTATATGTATATTATATGGATGATGAGTCTACTATGGCCTTAGCTTTAGGTAAGCAATTTATAAAAATGTATCCGTATAGTAAATATAAAGGCTACATTTATTATATGATCGGGGTTGTAGGATTTGAGGATGGTCGAGGTATGCTACAAACATATGCACCATATGATATGAATTATCATGACCCTACAGGCTATCAAGATGCATACACTAATTTTCAAAAGGCTATATTATTAGATCCTACAGGTAGTTTTGTACCTGATGCTAAGCGTAGAATGGTTTTTACTAATAATGTTATTGCACAACATTATGATGATATAGCGCATTTCTATTATAAAAGAGGTGCCTATAATGCAGCGATTAATAGGGCATCACAGGTAATAAAAAACTACCCTCAAAGTACTGTAATTCAAGATGCTTTAGTTCTAACTATCAGATCTTATAATAAGCTAGGCTTATATGATCAAGCTAAGGATAATATTAGGGTTCTTAAGAAAAATTATCCTAAAAATAAATTTTTGAAAAACCTAAGGCCGGATGGTTCAGAAGAGCCTAGTTGGTATGAGCGTTGGTTTGGCTGGCTATAAGTTACTCAATCTTTCACAAAAATTATAGGGCATATATTCAAATAGCTATTTTTTGATAAAAAAATAATTTATATTGTTTAGTATGGTTAGCTTTGTGATTTAGTCGTATTATGCATAAGAAATTACTAATATCTTCTTTAACTTTTGTATACGCAGGTAGTCAAGTAACAACAGAAGTTAAGTCGACATCTATTTGCCGATGCTTACCATCACAATCTTGTTGGCCAACTAAAGAGCAGTGGAGTACTTTTGCAAAGTCTCTTAAAGGTAAATTGATAAAGCCTTTAGCACCTTTAGACAAATGTAAATTAAACTCAGATAGTAAAGATTGTAAGGCCTCTATAGTAAAAATTAAAAATCCTTTTTATTTACAGTCAGATCCTGGCAGAAATGAATCACAAGGCTGGTATGGGGCATGGAGTAATAACGCAAGTAGCTATGCTGTTGAAGCTGCTAATACTAATGATGTCGTTCAAGCTGTGAATTTTGCTAGAGAACATAATCTACGTTTAGTTATAAAAGGTGCAGGGCATGATTATCTAGGACGTTCAAATGCTCCAGATTCTTTATTAATATGGACTCATAATATGAGAGATATTACTTATGATAAACATTTTCATCCTCAAAATTGTCCTAAATCTAAAGAGTATCCAGCTGTAACAGTTGGAGCAGGGACAAGATGGCTTGAAGCATATAATGTTGTAACAAATAAGCATAATAGATATGTTCAAGGTGGAGGTTGTACAACAGTTGGAGCAGCTGGAGGATTTCCCCAAGGAGGAGGTTTTGGAAGCTGGTCAAAAGAGTTTGGCACTGGAGCTGGAGGGATAGTTCAAGCTGAGGTTGTTACAGCTAATGGTAAAGTAATTACTGCTAATGAGTGTCAAAATCAAGATTTATTCTGGGCTATTAAAGGAGGAGGTGGAGGCACTTTTGGTGTAGTTACTAATCTAACTTTAAGAACACATAAGCTTCCTAATCATTTTGGTTTAATGAGTGGCGAAATAGTTGCTGATAATGATAAAGCATATAAATCATTAATTAAAAAATTTCTTTCATTTTGTTATTCAGATTTAAATAATAAATATTGGGGAGAGCAGTTTGCTTTTCGTCCAAATAATAAGCTAACTATAGCTATGGTTACTCAGAATCTAACTCAAAAGAAAGCCTTAGCTGTATGGAAATCTTTTAGATCTTGGGTTAGTGCTCAACCTAATTTACACTATAAAGTTAGATATATTGATATACCTCCGGCGCAAATTTGGAGCTATGATTTCTGGCATAAAAACTATCCTAACATGGTAGTTAAAAATACAGGGTTAAATGCTCGAGATGGTGAGTTTTGGTGGGCATCAAATACAGCAGAAGTTTTTGCTTACTGGTATACTTATCAATCATGGTATCTACCTGAGTCGTTATTTGATTCTAAAAATCTTTCAAAAACTGCAGATATTTTTTATAAAGTATCTCGTCTAGCACCCGTATCAATACAGATAAATAAAGGTTTAGCAGGAGCATCTAAACAGGCTGTAGAGCTTACTAAACAGACAGCTATGCATCCTGGTGTTTTTGATGCAGGAGCTTTGGCTATTATGAGCTATAGTAGTGATAAACCTCAAATTGCTAAAGCTAAGATGACACCAGAGATTGAGAAAAAAGTTGATGATATATATAAAGCTATGTCAATGATAAAAAGCTTAGCTCCAAATGCGGGTACTTATGCTAATGAGGCTGATTATTTCCAAAAAGATTGGCAAAAAGTATTTTGGGGAGATAATTATTCAAGGCTGTTAGATATTAAAAATAAATATGACCCTAAAGGATTATTCTACTGTCATCATTGTGTAGGTAGTGAATACTGGCAAAAGGGAGGGATGTGTAAGAATTAGTAAATTAAGAATTTTGATCTTTTGTATTGGTAAACTTTTGAAGCTGTTCTGAATGTATATCTTTTTTGTCCATAAGGTCATTTAAATGCTGATTTATGTACTTACTAGCTTCTTGTGTAATATGTTTATTAACTTTACTAGATTCTATATCTTTTACTGTTACTCCAGAGATTCCAAACTCTTTATTTATATTCTTTATCATGTTTGCATAATGTTGTTGACATCTTTTTGGCTTAGCCATATCCATACTTTGAGTCTTTGTAACATTAGCATCTTCTGCACAGTTATAAACTACTAAGTTCTCTTTATAAAGCTTTTCATATTTAAAGGCATCTTTACCTTTTAATGCTAATAAAGAATTTTCACCACTATCAGCATATGCAGATAGTGCAAAAATTGATAGGGATAAAGCCAATATTGTTTTTTTCATACTCTCTCCTTTAGTCTTATATCCAAACTCTTGTTATTCAGTAATCCATTAAATAGCTTTTACTTATATACAGGGAACTTATTGCAAAGATCTAAAATTTGTTTAGCAGTATCTTTTTCTACTTTTTCATTACCACAGTTAAAGACTACATCAGCAAGTAGATTAGCAATAAGCTCACATTCTTTTTCCTTAAATCCTCTAGTTGTAATAGCAGGGCTTCCAATTCTTAATCCACTAGTTACAAAAGGAGAGCGAGGATCATTCGGTATAGAGTTTTTATTAACAGTTATATTCGCTCTACCTAGAGCTGCTTCGGCTTCTTTACCTGAAAATCCTGTATTTGTAATATCAAGAAGTAATAGGTGGTTATTAGTGCCACCTGAAATAATATTAATATCACGTTCTTTTAGAACTTTCTCAAGAGCTTTTGCATTTTTTAATACTTGCTTTTGATACTCAACAAAGCTAGGTTCTAAAGCTTCCTTAAATGCAACTGCTTTAGCTGCAATCACGTGCATTAAAGGACCACCTTGAATACCTGGGAAAATAGCAGACTGGAATTTTTTTGCTAAATCAGGATTATCGTTGCAAAGTATTAGTCCACCTCTTGGACCTCTTAATGTTTTGTGTGTAGTAGTTGTAGCTACATCTACATGTGGGAATGGGTTAGGGTATAATCCTGTAGCAACCAGCCCAGCAACATGGGCAATATCAGCCATTAAAACAGCATTAACTAAATCAGCAATTTCTCTGAATTTTTTCCAGTCAATAATTCCTGAAAATGCAGAAAATCCAGCAATAATCATTTTTGGATTATGCTCTTTAGCTAGTTCAGCCACTTGTTTGTAGTCTATATCACCACTCTCATCCAAGCCGTATTGAATAGAATGATAGATTTTACCTGAAAAATTAACTTTACTTCCGTGAGTTAGATGTCCGCCAGCACCTAAATCCATACCAAGTACTGTATCACCTGGTTTTAAAACAGCATTATATACAGCAGCGTTAGCTTGAGAGCCTGAGTGAGGTTGTACATTTGCATAATCAACACCAAAAAGTTGTTGAGCTCTTTCTATAGCTAATCTTTCGGCAATATCAACAAATTCACAGCCACCGTAGTATCTCTTACCATGATAACCTTCAGCATATTTGTTGGTAAGCTGAGACCCTTGAGCTTCCATAACAGCAGGGCTTGCATAGTTTTCTGATGCTATAAGTTCAACGTGCTCATGCTGTCTTTTAACCTCAAGTTCTATAGCGTCAAAGATTTCTTTATCTGTATTTTTCAAGCTATTTTTTTCAAAGCTAAACATATTTGGCGGTCTCCTGATATTTTTAGGTGGATAAAATAAATTAAACGTTTAGAATTATAATCTATATTATATGTATATAAAAAACAATTTTAAATAAGAGCTATGGGTAAAGTTATTGATCTTGATGAAATAGAGCGCTTAGAGAGAGAAGAAGAAAATTCTCACTATAAGGCAGTAAAAAGCAAAACAACAATAAAGAAAGATGCTTTAGAGGTTACTGATTTTGGCAGAGCTCTTACAGAACTTAACAACCAGCAGCTAGATAAATTACCAATATCTGATAGTTTAAAAACTAATATTACTGCGGCAAAAAATCTACAAAAGATAGCTCTAAAAAGACAAATACAATTTATAGGTAAGCTTTTGCGGAAAACAGATAATCTTGATGAGATTCATAAAGCTTATGATGTGCTTGTAAATAAAGATAAGCAGTCGAACTTACAGTTTCAAAGACTTGAAAATATTAGAGATAATCTTTTAGATCACAATGAAACAAATGATGCTTTTGATAAACTTATACAAGATTTTCCAAATTTAGATATCCAAAAATTAAGACAGCTAATCAGAAATCATCATAAAGAAGTTGAGAAGAATAAGCCAAGAAAATCTTTTAAAGAAGTTTTTAAACTTTTGAAGGAATTATATATATAGAAAAATATTATAATATGTTAGAAATGATTTTGAAAATATTAGAAAAAAATAAAATAAAAATAATAATCTTAAGTCTATTTTTTTATTTCCTAATAATAAATATTTGGCAGCCATTAACAGCTGATGATTTTCCTAGGGCTAATATTGATGCTTTTTATAATCACACTATAATAACTAATATACTTAATGATTATTTTGGTCATACTGGGCGTATAGTTGCTCAACTCTTGGTTTATATATTTTTTAATAAAAATATACCATCTATGATTTATTTATTAGATGTAATTAATGCTTTTGCTATATGTTTTTTTGTTTGTATATTTTTTAAGCTTATTACAAAAGATAAAGTTTCTATAAAATCAAAGGAATTTTTAGTATATTTTGCGTTATTATTTGTATTTTCATTTTGGTCATCAGCTTTTGGTAGTATTTTATGGAAAACAGTAGCTATTCAGTACTTTTGGGGTGTGTGTTTAGTAGTTTATTTCTATTATGAATGTTTTTATTTATCTCAGCAGCGTATTTTCTTAAGTATCTTTGTGGGTATATTTATAGGCTTGTATAATGAAGCATACTTCGCTATTTGCTTAATCGTCTGCTTATGTTATATATTTCATTGTATTAAGAATAAAAAGGAAATAAATAAGAGTGTATACTTCTTTCTTATACCTTTAATATTAGCTGGTATAGTATTACTGTTGGCTCCAGGGAACTATGTGCGTTTAGATTCTGTTGAAAGTGGTAGTCAACAATCTAATACTCTTATTTTGTTAATGTATAACTTTATTAAAGTATTTGTTCAAGATATATTCCTGACAGTAGTTTTTATATTAAGTTTGATTCTTGTGTACATAGATATGAGAAAGCAAGAGTCTCGTTTTGATTATTGGATGATATTATATTTAATACTTGTGTATTTGACTATAATTCCAGCATCAATCTCTTTTTCACAAAGGTTATGTCTACCATATTATGTAATATATGGATATATAATATTCTCGATAATATTTAAAGAAGGAAATAAGTTTACAGAATTCTTATATAAAAATATTTATAAGTTAGTTTTAGTTCTTATTCTTCATATTATTCTCTTAGGTGCTGGGTATTTCTACCTTCATTCTAAGGTATTGCAGAGACAAGATATAATAAATAATTATCATAGTGATCATGTAACAAATCCAAAATTTAAAAAAATAGAACCATTTCCTAACCAGTTTATAGTTTCATATCGAGATATATCAAAAGATCCTAATAATTGGACAAATAAAAGTTATGCAAAATACTATGATTTTGACACAGTTAGGTTATATTAGAGTATATTCTTAAGTTTTATGGAGACTAATTAATGAAAATAGTTCAAATATGCCGAGGGCAAATTCCAGTTAATAATTATGGTGGTACTGAAAGAGTTATATATTGGTTATCTGAGGCTCTTGCGGATTTAGGATATGATGTTTCTATAATAGCTCCTAAAGATAGTTATCATGAAAATGCCAGTATAAAAGTAATTGAGTGTGATAATTTTTCGAATGTTAAAGAATATATTCCCAAGGATACAGATATTGTACATATACATTATAATGAGATTGAAGATGTAAAAGATTTTAAGTGGTTATTAACTATTCATGGAAATAATAAGGCAAATTTGTTTGACAATAAGTTTCCAGAAAATATTGTAGGTATTAGTAGAAATCACGCGGTTGCTCATAATTTAAAATATTTTGTATACAATGGGGTAGATTCTAGAGAATTTATTTTTAACTCACAGAAACAAGATCATTTTTTATTTTTTTCAAAAGTTTCTTATAGATCTAAAGGTATTGATCAGGCAATAAAAGCATGCTCAAAAAATAATGTTAAACTTGATATATATGGTGGTGATAGAAAAAAGCTACTTAGAAATCCAAAGTCATTCTTAACAAGCTTTAAAAAGAATATAAATGTTAAAGGCTATGCTTCTGGGCAAAAAAAAGCTGAAGTCTTTTCCCAGGCAAAAGCTTTGTTATTCCCTATACAATGGTCTGAACCATTTGGGCTTGTAATGGTTGAAGCTATGATGAGTGGAACACCAGTTATTGCTTTTAATAGAGGTTCTGTCTCAGAAATTGTCAATAGAGAATCTGGGTTTGTAATTAACTATTTAGAACAGATGTCAGATGCTATGAATCAGATTGGTAGTATTGATCCATATAAGTGTCGAGAGTATGCTTTAAATAATTTTGATATCTCTGTTTGTGCTAAAAACTATATAAAACAATATCAAAGAGTAATTTCTACTACTTAAGTAACCTCAGTTCGATAATTACTTCATGTCTAAATATTTATAATTATTGATTTTAATTGGAGAAATAATAAACT